>CAYNDU010000055.1:0-16064 GCA_964395615.1 uncultured Pirellulaceae bacterium
GCGGCTGCGCCTCCGGCAGAGCGAGCGGACTCAGGTGGCTGTTCGAGCGGCGTGCGCTTGGGATCAGGGGCGGGCGCTTCGACCGGTTCAGTCAACTCACGTCGCATTTGCTCCCGACGGTCACGCTGCACCGGTGTGAATTCCGGGATCTTGGCTCGCTGTTTATCGACCGATTGTTCGGCCGATGCCACTACCTCCATCCAAACGCGACGAAAGACGTCCGTCTCGACGGCCAGAATAAAGAGGATTACATGGATGATCGCACAACCGACCATTGCCAGCTGCATCGTGCGCCGTAATAGGCGATTCCCCGTCAACGCCAACCAGATTAACGCCGCGGCGATCACCAACGGAATCACGATCAACCAGGTCAAGGCATTGCGATACCACCGCGGGTCGTCTACCGGCAGGTAGGCAAGAATCGTGCCGGCCAGGAATCCGCCAAGAATAGCCAAGGCAACGACCAATGGCCATAGCTGGTCGTCGATGCGCAGCGCCCGGTCCGGCTGCGTCTTTCGTATTACATGGCGTTTTTCCAACATGCCCAATCCGGGCGGCCCGGCCGCCTATGAATTGCGAGCGATTCCTCGCGGTCCGATGACTTGCTTTTGTCCTCTTGAGGGTCCCCGTTCATCCACAAAAAGTCACAATGTCCCCCGTTCCAATGTCCCCCGTTCCAATGTCCCCCGTTCCAATGTCCGCTGTCATCGCGGAACAGAGGCACGGTGAACATTACTCACCCCTTGTAGTTACCGAATAGTCTTTCACACGCGTGCGGTTGCACAAATTCATGACGGCAACCACAAAGTCAAAGGCCACGCGCTTGTCCGCTCGAATCACCACTGACTGGTTGACTGGGTTGTCCGTCATGGCCGAGCGCAGCACCTCCTCAACGTCATCGATCTTCATGCGCCGCCCTTCAACATAGTACTCGCCCTTCTGATCGATATTGACAAACAGCTTTCGTGGCTCGGCGATCAGCGGTTGCGCCTCGCTGGCCGAGGGAAGTTCGACTTTCAGTTCGCGGTCTTCCTGGGCGAAACGTGTGGTCACCAGGAAGAAGACGAGCAGCAGGAACACGACATCGATCAACGGCGTCAGGCTGAGTGCTCCGAGTGCGCGTCCTTTATCTATTTTCACGGTCATACGATAAACTCGCCGGGAACGTCATTCAGGCCGGACAACTCAACGCTGTGGCGGAGGAGGCAGTGGGTCCGCCACACTGCTGTTCTGCTCCTGCTGGCCATCGCCTTCGGACTGGCTGAACCGCACGCGTCCTTCGAATCGTTCAACTTGCGGTAAAATGCTGAAGAGCAGTTCGTCGATCTGGTGAAACAGCTTCTGAATTCTCCCCTCGAAGAAGTGGGCCATAATAGCGGCCGGAATGGCGACCATCAGGCCGCCGAACGTGGTCACCAGGGCGACATAGATGCCGGTCGCCAGCTCCTCCGCCTTGTTCTGCCCCGGCGCCAGTTGCGTGGTTCGATGAAAGGCGTCGATCATTCCCCAGACGGTTCCGAGCAGCCCTAACAGCGGCGCGACGGCGGCGGCCAGATTCAGCCACCGCACGTTCGCATACAAACGCTCGGCCTCGCGCTCACTCGCCTCAGCCACCGTATGTTCCACTTCACTGTGTGGGCGACCGACCTTCAGCAGCATGGCACGCACGACACTCGCTGCCGCCGAGGGAAATCGCTGGCAAAGGCGATAGGCGTCGCGAGGATCAAAACTTCCTTGAGTACCACCGAGCTGGCCGAGTTCTTCGACCAATGGAGCCGGCAGGATGCGCGGTCGGCGCAGAGCAAGAAAGCGTTCAATCACGATGGTGATCACCACTGCCGACATGAGTCCAATCGGCAACATGAACCAGCCACCCTTGATCAACAGGCGAAAGAAGTTGATCCCGGCCTCTTCTCTTTGACGTACCGACCCGCCAGACGGCGCGGAGTCGTCAGGTTCCTGGTCGCCGGGATCAAGTTGATCGACTTCGGAGTTCGACGAGGGCTGGGCCCACGCGGTCGATTCCGACCATGGACCACAGCAAAGCAACACGATCCAGACGGCCGCCATCCAACCGAAGAGGGCTTGGCGGCGAGCGGAATTCGGGCAGTTCAACATGCAGGCATCTCCGGGAATCGGCGCTCAACCAAGGCTCTTCATCAATGGCTCACGGTCGTCTCTTGCTCGGTCTCGGACCACCATCGTCGACGGGCCCGAACGCTGCGTAGCTCCAGAGAGCTCGAGCGAACTCAGTTACTGCTTACGTAGGGCACCGAGCCTCAACTTGGCTTGCTCGGCCAGCTCGTTCTTCGGAAACCGATCGACCACGAACTGATAACCTCGGCGCGCTTCGTTGAGCCATCGTTTTCGGTCCGCGGCCGACTTGGCCAATCCAATCTGAACTTCGGCACATCGACCCGCTTCATACCCTGCTTTGGCCTGCCACGTTCCAACGTCGGCCGCTGCATCACTCGATGCGGGTGCCCGAAACATGACACGTTGAAAACTCTTGATCGCCTCGTCATGCTGCTTCTGCTGGAAGAGAACCTCGCCGAGCATAAAAAGGGCCCGCGCTCCGACCGCTCCGCGCGATCGGTCCGCCGCCTCCCGAAAATCGCTCTTGGCTTTGTCCAGATCCTCAAGTTGATGAAAGGCCCGGCCCCGTTCAAAAAACGCCTCGGCCAGGTAGGTCGATTGGTCATACTGTTCAATCAGCCCGGTGGCCAGTTCAGCCGACTGCTTCCATTGTTCCAATTGGCCGGCAGACTGGGCGGCATGCAACCGGGCCAATTCAGCTATCTGGGGTGAGGAGACGTTCCTTTCGACTGCCTTGAGCAACGGCGGCAGGGCATCGGAGTATTTTTTCTCGCGAAACAGGCACTCACCCTGCATAAACCAGGAGTCAGCGGCGAGGTCGGCATCAGGGTGTTTTTCGACCTGTCTTTTGAATTGTTCGAGCGCCTCGGAGTACTTTTCTTGTTGATAAAGGGCCCAACCAAGTTTGTATTGCGTCTTCTCTTCCAATGTCGGGTCATCGGTAAGTTTCAACGTCTGCCGATACGCGTCGGCAGCGGCTGGGTATTTCTTGGACGCGTAGTGATCTTCCCCGACGTGAAAGCTGGCTTCGGCTGCCAGCGGACTGTCTGGGTGTGCTTTCGCTAACTGGGCAAATGCTTCTGCCGACGGAGTTTGCTTGCTCTGAGTCAGGTAGGCCCAGCCCAGTTCGTAGAGCACCTTATCCGCGCCGGAATAATCGGGTGTTTCCTTCAACAGCTGATGAAACGTAGCGATCGCCTGCTCGAGTTTCTTGGAACCCACTTCGGCGAGACCCAGTTCGTATCGAGCGTCAGCCAGCTGCATACCTTGCGGTCCGGTGGCCAGGTAAGCCGATAGGTCCGCCTCGGCCTCGACGAATTTTCCGGTCTGCCGGAGGCACATCCCCCGAGCAAACAGGGCATCTGCATGCAGTTTGTGCTGGGGCTTGCGATGAATCACTTGACCTAATTGATTGATGGCCGGTTCGTACTTCTGGGTCTTGATCAAGGCCCAGCCCGTGCCGTAGTTGGCGTAAGGCACCAACGGTGACTCTGGAAACTGTTCTTGGACCGTCGCATAGGCTTCGACCGCATCGGCGAACTTCTCTTGGGCGTATAGAAACTCGCCGCGATAGTAGGCGGCCTGATCACTGAACTTGCTCTTCGGGAACCCTTTTCCCAAAGCCGCCAGCGTTTCCAGAGCGTCAGGATAACGGTCGAGTTTGGCTTGTGCTCGAGCCAGATAGACATGAGTCTCGTCCGCCTGTGCCCAGCGAGCGTCTGCCGACAAGGAAGCCTTCAGGGACTCGATCGCGGGCTCCCATTTTTGCGTTCGGAACTGGCACAAGCCGATCAGCATCTGAGCCTCGGCCCGCACTGCCCCGGAAGGCAGTTGAGGCACGATCGACAGAAGTGATTCCATTGCGTCGGCATGCTTTTGCTGCAAGTAGAGCACCAGGCCGAGTCGCACGCGCCAGAGGTCGGCATCGGAGTGCTTGGACGCGGACTCGATCAGCTGACGGTAAGCCTGTTCGGCGGCGGCATAGTCCTTGGTTTGCAATTGGCACTCTGCCGCTACGTAACGCGCATCGGGAAGCAATGCGTGCTCAGGAAACTCCTTTTCAAAGGTGGCCGACAAATCGGTTGCCTGGTCGAGGTGTTTCAATTCGAGCGCCGCGAACGCGGCGTCATACAAGGCCTGGGCAGCCAGTGCATGCTGGCGATTCTGTTCGTATATCGCCAAGAAAGCCTTCAGGGCCTCTTCTCGCTTTTGCGGGATGTCGTATAACCCGTCGGCTCGGTCCAGCTGAAGATTGACTCCGAATTGTGATTCGCCGGCCTTGGGCAGAACCTTGTCGGCCAAAGCAACCGCCTGATCGGGAACTCCGCGTCGCAAGTGGATGCGGCAAAGCCAGTGGGCGGCTTCCACCATTCCTGAATCGCCGGCCGCAATGGCGGCCTCGAACCAAGAAGTGGCCTCGTCCAGTTGGTCGGCCCGATAATGACATTGTCCGGCGGCCAACCGAGCATCGGCAACATAGGTTGATTTTGGGAACCGCTCGGAGATCGTCGCGTACAACGTGCCGGCCTTGCCGAACTGCTTTGAGCGAGCCGCACAGAAGGCCTGTCGAAACAGGGCGTGGTCGGCCGATTCGAAGTCCGCGATCGCCGCCACTTCGCCGAATTCCTTCTCAGCGCCCGCCACGTCACCTAACTGTAACTTCGTTTCGGCTCGCCGCATTCGAACTTCGTCGCGCAACTGGCTGTCGGCGCACCCGTCCAAAAACATGTCGTATGATTTTGCCGCCTGCTTCCATTCGTTCATCTCTTCGAGCGTGACACCCAACGCGTATAGTGCGTCACAACGTAAGCTCGATTTTGGAAACTGTGTAACCAGGCGACCGTAGGCCATCGCCGCCCGCTTGCGGTCTTCCAACGCGTAATACGATTCGGCTTCGAAGAACCAAGCCTGGTCGGCAAACTTGCCCTTCGGATACCGTTTGAGGAATTCCTCAAAACTCTTTGCCGCCGATTCGTACTGCTTGTTCTGGCCACCCTCTTTGGCCAGCGAATAGAGACACCAGCCGAGATTCAAGTAGCTGTCCTCGATCATCTCGAACTTCGGCCATTGGTCAATCACTTTGCGAAACGAGGCAGCGGCGTCCGAAAACCGGTCCAGCTGTAGCTGGCAGACGCCCAGGTAGTGCTGAGCCTTGGACACGAGTGGATCGTCGGGAAACTGCTTCAGAAACCGAATCCACTCATCAGCCGCCAGTTCGTACGCTCCGTTGTTCTGGTAGTTGGCCGCGTCCGCGTACCGCGTCAATGCCGCCGGCGTCGACTTGACCGAGTCCTCCGGTTCGGTTGACTCCTGCCCCTTTTTTGCTTTGCTCGATGAGCCGGGCGGCTGCGCCCCTCGCAGCATGGGAACCTGTACCCAACCGACCATCCACCCGATTCCGATCAACGCACTCCATATCGCGATCCGTCGCCGGTCATCCAGAATCTTTTCCATCATGTGTTTCTTTCCGCTTCTTCCTGACTGCCTTCGAACGCCGAGTCGCCACACGTTCGACTCGGTCCAATTTCTTCGACGCGATTTTCGTTGCAGCGAACGCGTCTCTGGCCCATCCGGCCCGTTTTTTGGATAGGCCACCCACATTGGGTAGTCTCTCGTGCCCGCCGAATAGAAGCCATGGGCGCGTTTTTCTTAGTTTACCGCTGTGCCGACGCCAGGGAAAGCGCACGCGGTCGATCGTGGAACGTGGTGAGGGGGCGTGCAATCAGCTTGACAAAACCCCTCTTGCCGGTTGCAATGGATACTTAGCCCCTTGGTTCACTTGCACTCGCTCGGGCGGCTCCCTTCAGGGGTCTGCGCCGAGCGTGTATTTTCGGTACTTGACAGTCTGCTGCCGTCGGAAGCGATCATCGTGCGCACTGGACGATTGGTCGCGGCGTTGAGCGATCCGGAGCTCGGATGGGCTGGGCAGCATCGCTGGGAGACGTATCGGATTCCTATGATTGGTGACGGCCGCCGGCCAACGCGCATCGAATTCGCAGCACGGGCCAGGAGAACTTGTATGAACAGGTCGCATTGTTCCGCCATACGGCGCACACCTGGCGAAGTCGCGCGCCGGCGGTCCGCAAGGGCATTTACGCTGGTCGAGATGTTAGTTGCCATGGCCCTCACTCTCTTGCTCGTTCTGTCCGTCACGCAGGTCTTTCAGCTACTGGGCGAGAACGTGATGGCCGGCCGAGCGGTGGTCGAAATGTCCGGGCAACTGCGTGATGTAACACACCGACTGCAGCGGGACATTGACGGATTGACTGTTCAGGTGCGGCCGTGGCCCACGACCGCCTCCGGCCAGGGGTACTTCGAGTACCACGAGGGCCCGTTTTGGGACCTTGGGATCGGGCCGGTCCGATTTACCGAGACGAGCATGGGCGACATCGACGACGTGTTGATGTTCACCAGCCATTCCGATGCGGCGCCCTTTCTCGGTCAGGTGCTTGGCAGCATCATTCCGGATCCCACGAATCCGGCACGGTGGGTGGTCAGTTATGACCCCGCCAACCCCACGCGGACGCCCGTTGTTTCGCGAGACGCCGAGATTCTCTGGTTTACTCGTTTTAATGATCGAAACGCTAACGGCTTGCCTGAACCGGGCGAGGTGAGCCTTCATCGTCGAGCGTTACTGATTCTGCCGAATCTAGATCTTTCGGACCCGGACGTTCGGGCGCTGACTCCCGGCCAGTTCTTTCACGGTTTTGATGTCTCGGTCGCGATCTCTCAAACGGCCCCGGCTTCCTGGGTGAAGAACGCCAATTCGCTCGACGACCTGACCCGCCGTGAAAACCGCACGGCCCATTACAATGCCGGCGGTTATCCGATCACTTCCGCTGACCCACCCATGGTGCAGCCGGCCATTCCGTTCCCGTTCCGAATTTCGCGCGCTTTGCTTGTTCCGCAAGGTTCCGTGATAACGCCGGGTCCGGATGGAGCGTGGGGAGCCACAGGTGTGGACGATGATGCCAACGGTTCGCAGGATACGCCCGACGACGGGGGCGTTTTTGGGACCGACGACCTGACGCGCTCGATCGATTCGGTCATTCCCGGCCCGATCGGGACGTTCTTTGCCGAGTCGTATGGTAATGACGTCATGTTACCGGAGCTGCTTGGCTTTGACGTGCGCGCGTATGATCCGACGGCCGTCCTTCAGAGGCAGGCCGGCGGCACCGATCCTCTGCTCCCTGGCGATCCGAATTATCAGCCGATGGTTGCCACGGCCGCTTTCTTGGGCCAGGGTGATTACGTCGATCTGTTTTATGCCCGCTATGTAGGAGGAGTCTGGCCGCCACCCCTGCCGGGTGGCGGACAGGTCAGTGGTGTGAGCTCGTTGTTTGCCGGCCCCCCGCAGGTTCGCTCGGGGCTTATCGTCGGCGGCCTTGCAATCGCCCGGCAGCCGAGTGTCTACGATACCTGGCCGATGTACTACGAGCATGACGGGCTCGATCAGGACGGTGTCGGCGGCATTGATCAGGGAACGAACGGGTTGGACGACGATAACCTGAACGGAGTGGACGACGCCCGGGAGCGAGAGACGTCGCCCCCCTATCCGGTTCCGCTGCGTGGGATTCAGGTGAAGCTCAGAATCTATGACCCCGATACTCGCCAGGTGCGACAAGTTTCGGTCACCTCGGACTTTATTCCGGAATAGCGGATGCCGACTGGATCAGCCTCGCCTCATATCATTCGACTTCGTGGGCCCTGGCAACAGGTAGAACCGAGCGAATTCGAGGATGGCGAACCCGTAGATGAAACGGTCGCCTGCTCTCCGTCGGCCCGCCCGCCGTTGGGGTTGGGCGAGAGCCGGTTGCGGCAAGAGACGATTGTCTGGCGGCGTTCCTTCGGACGGCCTACCGGACTCGATGGTCGCAGCCGAGTGTGGCTAAGCGTCCCGGTGACTCTTCCTGTTCGCCGTATCACGCTCAACCGGTATCCAATCCGGGCGTTTGACACGACCGAATGCGGGCGCAATCGTTACGATGTCGGCCCGCGGCTGGCCGAGCGGAATGTGTTGGACCTGTGGTTGGATCGCGAGGATGGCAACCTGTCCGATTGGTGGCGGGAGGTTCGGAAGGCCGACTGCGCCCGACTCGAGATCCACGAGTCAGAGTGATGTGATCGAGCGGGGCAGTTGATGTCCCAGGGTCGTCCGTATCCCAGGTTTCCTTACACGATTTTCCTCACACGGTTCGCGCGCCCCCTCGTCGTGACTTTGCCGTTGTTCTCGCCGTCGGCCGCCGTCCGCGGCCGTGACCCGTTACTTGCTCCGTTCGGTGAAACCTGAATACAATGCTCTCAACGGCGGCGAGCGGCCGCGGATAAACCCACAAAGGATGAGGTGCCGAATGCGTCATTTGTCGATGGCCCTATTGTTCGCGGTCGCCGGGCCCCTGGTCGTTTTCGCTCAGGAGCCGGTTGCTACGCCGGGCGAAGACGGCCCGCCTGGGTACGAGTCTATGGATGCCGTGAAGTTGGCAATCTTGACCGGACAATTAAAACTCATCAATCCGAACATCGAAGCTCCAGCCAACATCGATGTGCGCAAGGACGTTATTTACGGCAAAGGAGGTGGACAGGATTTGAAGCTGGACCTTTACTCGCCCAAGAATCTCGACCGACCGGTTCCCGGGTTGATTTTCATTCATGGCGGAGCGTGGAAAGGAGGCCACCGGAGCGACTACCATTTCTATGGAGTGAAGTTTGCGGAGCGTGGCTATGTCGTCGCCACCGTTTCGTATCGTTTATTGCCCGACTGGCCGTTTCCGGCGGCCGTTCACGACGTAAAGTGTGCGGTGCGCTGGATGCGAGCGGAGAAGAGCCGCCTGCATGTGAAGGCGGATCGCATCGGCGTGGTGGGTGGATCCGCCGGTGGTCACCTGGCCATGATGATCGGCTATTCGTCGGACGTGCCCGAACTGGAGGGGGACGGCGGAAACGCCGGCGTCAGCAGCCGTGTGAGTGCAGTTGTTAATTTATATGGCCCGACGGACTTGACCACGCCCTTCGCGACCAGCAATCAGACGCTCATCCGATTCATGGGCGGAAAGAAGATCGAAGACGCTCGACGGCAATACGAACTGGCTTCGCCAATGACGCACGTCACCAAAGACGACCCACCGACTCTCATTCTCCACGGAACGATCGACGAAACCGTGCCCATTGCCCAAGCCGACCTGTTGGCCCGGAAACTCCGAACCGTGGGCGTTTCTTACCGGTACGACCGCCTGGCAGGTTGGCCGCACACGATGGACCTGGCCGAAGTTGTTAATCGCCGCTGCCGTCGGCTGATGGTGGAGTTCTTCAACGAACACTTGCCGCTGACCGATTAAGAAGCCGATCGTGTCGGGAAACCGTTTTCCTGGGGGAAGGCCGTCCCGACACCCGACACCCGGCAGACGCCGCGTGTCACACGAAGACCTTCTTGTGTTCTCGCTCTTCGTGATGAACCACCAACGTACGCTTCCTTCAATCTGCCGGTGCCTCGGCGCGACGAGGCAGTTCGGCGATCTTCAAATTGCGGAACGAGATATCGGTCGTCGGATCGTGCCCCTGGATCATCAGAGTGCCGGGATCCAGTCGTAACCCTCGACGAGGATTCGCATCGGGTGGCCGAGTGTCGGTCCAATCGCTTACGGGAAAACCGTTCACCCAGGCGGCCAGGTGAGCGCCGTCAGCCACCAGCGTCATCGTGAACCACTCCTGGTCGTTTGCCATGACGCGCCGAGCCTCTTGACGCCGAAAGAACCCGCCCGTTCCACAGTCCATCGGACGGCTCCGATCGCCATCGACAACGCCGTTATGAATCTGGCACTCGTAACCGTTCATCGTTTCGCCCGGTATGCAGCGGAAGAAGATGCCCGAATTCAACTGCGCTTCATTGGTCCGGCAATCCAACTGCAGCACAAAATCACCATACTGCTCGTTCGATTCCAACTGTCCGCGTCCGTCGGCAACGTGCAACAGGCCGTCTCCGGTCACCGTAAAACGGCTCTTCATTTCCGGATAGGTTTTCCAGCCCGACAAATCTTTGCCGTTGAATAGTGACCTGGTCCCCAACGGCTTGAGTTTGATGTTCCGGAACGCGATGCGTCCTCGATTGAGTTGCAGACCGATGTGCCCGCGTCTGAGCGGATGGGGGTCGGTGTAGTCCAGGACCTGCCGTTCATCGATCGTCACGACAACATGTCCCTGCTCATGCCGCGCGATCAGCGAACGCCATGTATCGCTCGGTGCGACCGGTTGGGCTTTGGCCCGCTGAACCAGCCCACCGGTCGGGTACGGGTGATCTCCCCACGTGATATTCAATTCGTAGCAGTCACGATTTACCTTGCCGGGCCGCGGCTGGGTTACCAGAAACACTCCGCTGTTCACTGTTTCGTCGGCCAGGAACTCCAGTTTCAGTTCGTAGTCGCTCCACTGCGTCGTCGTCACTAGCAGGCCCGGTGGGCCATCCTCCACGACAATCGCTCCCTGTTCGACGTGCCAGTCAGCCGTCGATGCGGGATTCCAACCGAAGAGCGTTTCGCCGTCGAATAGAGCGATCCAACCGTCGGCAATCTCCTCGTCCGTGAGGATTTCTGCTACCAGATCGCCGGTAACCTCTGTCGAATCTGAGGTCCGCTCCGCGGCGCTCCCGTCGGTCGTTTCAGGTTCCGTGACGGTACCCGATTCGATGGCGCCTGCCTTCTTCTCACTAGAAGCGTCGTCAGCCCCGGCGCGCGACTCGGTTGATGAGGTACCTGGCCCGGTCGATGACTGGGCGGATTGGGCGTCCGCTGGTGCGCGGGCATCGTCTGCCTGATCGGCGCAGCTGCCGAAGAAAAAGCAGCCGACCATTGTGACGAGTATCACAAGCCTCTGTCGTTGTCCTGAATTCTGCACGAGCCGGTTCCTCCCTCAATTCGTGGAAATGACGAGTTATTTTCACGCACCGCACAGCGAATGTCGAGCGGTCGGGAAGAAAACAGTGTGCTGGAAAACAGGAATTGCCACGTGAGACCACGGGGAGCAATGGCCTGGAGCCGAGTTCTACGACAACCGCATCCGCCTCCAACGTCTCAATAAATACCGCGTCGAATGGGCGCTCACCGCGTGGCGAGCATTCTGCATGCACATCGTGATCGGTTTCACGAGCAAAATACGGTTTGACACACACGGGGCGGGCAATTTAAGCTGCAGGCTGACTGGGGTACCTGGAATGTTATCCGACGGTTTGGCCGTTCGCGATACGGTTTGTACCGGGGCCGGCGGTTGAGGCCGATTCAGATTTCGGTCTGAGGCTTGTTTGCCGGCGATTCGTTTTCCGATCGCTGCTGATCATGACACTCGAAAACTGACTTCATCAAATAAATACGGGAGAATTGGGCCATGAAGGTCAGCATGATATTGAAGGCGAAGGGCGGAGACGTATTTACGATCAACGTGGAATCGTCTCTGGCAGACGTGGTGGCGGGATTGGTGGAACATAACTGTGGTTCGCTGGTCGTGATGGACAACGAACAGTTGTGTGGCATCGTCACGGAAAGGGACATTCTCAAGGTGTGTTCCGGGGTCGCTCGGCCCATGAACGAAATCCCCGTCCGAGAGGTGATGACGGCCGATGTGGTCACGGGATCGATCGACGACAAGATCAGCGATGTGATGGGGCTGATGACGGAACGCCGCATTCGACACTTACCGGTCGTCGATGGCGGCAAGTTGGCCGGCATTATTTCGATCGGCGACGTGGTCAAGGCCGAGCACTCGCATCTGACCATGGAAAACCACTACCTGAAGAACTACATCCAAAGCTGAAGAGCGGGATTCAAAGGCGAAGAACGGGCAGCCGTTCTTTTCGATGGCGGTCAATTCGGTGCGACGGCCAGATACGGGCGAGCCGCCTTTCTACGCCCCAAGAGTCCTCAAGTGATCAACTCTTGGACGCGCTTTATCCATCGAGTGGTTCGACGGGCCACTTCCGTCTCCGCTTGATATTGCCCTTGTGTCCGCCTGGGCCGATGCGTCGGTGAACGTCGGAACCATTCAGGTTCCGGGAACGTCGGCACCATTCAGGTTCCGGGAGGCAAGAAAAAAGGAGAAGCCGACCGATTGGTCGACGAGGGGCAGAATCGTCGAGCCAGAAGATGGCCGGCTTCTCCAATTCGGTATCAGAGAAAGGTGGAGAGCGGTCCATTCCCAGGGGTGGGTCCGGTGCCCGTCACTCTGGCTGATTCTATTCTCTGGCGATCCAGTTGCAAGCCAGCCGAGCAAAATCCAATCATTTTTTTCTGCCCATGGTCAGATTTCGAACGCGTCCATTCGGTTCGCGGTTAGATTCCGCAGTTCTTTGGGCAGAGGAAACCGCACTTCCTCGTCCATCAGCGAGCGTGCCTCGACGGTCGCATCGAATCGTTCGCACAGGAAATCCACACAGCGGCTGACGACCGATTCGGGAGCACTGGCACCGGCGGTCACCACGACCGTTTGGTCGGTTCCAAACCAGTCTTCATCAATGTCTTCCGGTCCGTCGATCAGGTAGGAATTTGCGTTGCACTCCCGGGCCAATTCCATGAGGCGGCGGCTATTGGAACTGTTTTGGCTGCCGACGACAAGGACGACGTCGGCCTGCGCGGCGAACGTCCGAACGGCCTCCTGACGGTTCTGGGTTGCGTAACAGATGTCGTCACGCGGAGGCCCGACGGCCTGCGGATAGCGGAGTTTGAGTCGCGAGATGATCCGGTCGGCATCATCGACGCTCAACGTCGTTTGCGTCAGATAGGCGACTCGGCAATCAGCCGGCAAAGCAAGGCGGTCGACGTCGCCTTCGGTTTCCACTAATTCAATCGCGTGTGGCGCTTCGCCGATGGTCCCGACCACTTCATCATGGCCCTTATGTCCGATCAATACGATCGTATACCCTTCGCGGGCGAATCGGATGGCTTCGAGGTGCACCTTGATGACGAGCGGACAGGTCGCATCGATCGTCCGGATCCCTCGCTCAGCCGCACGTGCTCGTATGTCCGGAGCTACGCCATGTGCCGAAAAAAGCAAAGTCTCTTCGGGTGGGACTTCGTCGACTGAGTCAACGAACACGACGCCCTTGGCTCGAAACGCTTTAACCACATGCTGGTTATGTACGATCTCGTGATAGACGTAGAGCGGCGTGCCGAAGGCTCGAATCGCCAGATCCAGACTCTCGATCGCCATGATCACCCCCGCGCAGAACCCGCGAGGGCTAGCCAGAATGACTTTCATCGATTTCTCCCCAGCGACCGTCTCTTGCTCTTCGCACCAGTACGCGGTTGCCGCATGGTCCGTATGTTCGAGCCTGACAACTCACCGTTACCGAGCAGTATAGACGATGCTCGCGGGGGTCCGCGAGGTCTCGCGGAGGATTGCGATCGCGTTGAGCGGTGATGACGCTCAGAGAACCGAGATCTTCGAGTCACTCTTCGGTCGATGACCCAGCGGGCAGTTGGGCGACAACGCCCTCGAGAAACCGGGCCAGGCGATCGGAGGCTTTAACCGCTGCCTCACGTAACCGCCACATGTCCTTCATGCTGCCCGGTCGGCGAAAGAGCGATCCTGCCACAACCCCCAGCTTCCCGGCAAACGAATCGTGGTGAAGGAATCGCTCGACTTCCGGAGGAATTCGTTCCTCCAATTCGTCCGTAATGACGCGAATACCCAGCAACGTCACCTTTCGGCGCTGACAAACCTGGGCCACGGCCATTGTCTCCATATCGCAGACAATCGCTCGGAACTGGGCGGCCAACTGCTCCTTCCGGGCCACTTCCACCACAGGCCCGGCGACAGTGACGAGCCGTCCCTGATGGAGATTGGGCGTTCCGGCGACGTCGTCGGTCCGTGATTCCAGGCCGATCCGCACTTCTTTCCCTTGTTCATCACAGACTTCATTGACCAGCACGATCTGCCCTCGTCGCAAGTCGGGGGTCAGGGCGCCGGCGAACCCGGCCGAGATCAACCACTGGGGCCGATGCACGGCGAAAACATCGTCGGTGGCACGTAAGGTTGCTTCGCGTCCCATGCCCGAATAGGCCACGACGACGCGGCGCCCAGCCAGACGGCCCACGTATTCCCGAAACGTCGGACACTCGGTCATGACCGAATCGGTCAGTCGGTCGATCATGCCGCCGGCCTCCATCTCGGAGGCAAAGAGGATGACCAGGTTGCACGGTTCCTGCTGTTCCGGCACGGCGGCCGCAGAAGTTCCGGTTGGTCGGCGCGGTTGAACCACTCTTCTCGCACTCTCCACCACGCGCCGCATCTTGTCTTCCGCTACCTGGTTCGCCAGATTACTGACCACCCACCGCAACCACATCGTTCGCTCCTCACCCGACATTCATCGATCGGTCCGATTCGATGTCGCCGTCTCATTGCCACCCGTTATCGATCACTCATCGGCCCGTCGCTCTCGGCCCGTTACTCATCGGCCCGTCACGCTCGGATCGTACACTCGTCGAATCATTGTCGCCATTCAGTGTCACTTCGTACAATTCGCCTTGACCCGGTTCAAGTCCTTCTAGGGGCACGGGCCTCAGCAGATGTTCTCCGCCGACCAGTTGCCGATGGACTAACTCGGGCGTTACATAATCTGAAAAGCCGTACGTTTCTCGATATCGTCGGATCTCGGCCCAGTCGAAGTAGACGTAGGACACTTTGTGCCGTGCCAGTGCGGCCATTCGTTGCGCACGCGAACGCCCGCGAAACAGCTGCTCGAATCGCGAATCGTCGAAACACGTGTTGTACAGCAGGGGTACCTGCAAATCAAAGACGGCCGCGTCGCCAACCAGCAACACCGATTGGTCCGGGGCGACATGTCGATTCAAGAACCGGTGCACGATCGAAGTGCGCGAAAACTCGGGGTCGTCGCGCAGCACGGTCAGGCTGACCAGAACGCGATTGTCCCCCAAGAGCGGCGACACGATCACCAGCCCGCCGGTGAGCAGCGCAGCAGCTAACAGCCCGGCAACCAACGAATTCCAAATGCGATCGGCGGTCCAACTTGCCCCGGCCCCGGCCAGCAATACGGCCAGCGGTAAGGCGGGGACCCAGAACCGGTCCACTCGATGCGTCACCAACCACCAGGCTGCCAAAACGAACCACAGATAGGCCCACCAGAATCCCACGAACGGCGAGCGTCTCCAGGTCAACAGACTGAGTGCGGCCAGCGGTACGATGAGCCAGTGATGCCATCGGCTACCGCCGAGGACTCGCCGGAATGAAGTCACCCATTGACCGGCCGTGTAGCGGCGCCCGTTCGCATCCCGGGGTACCTGGTGAGCTTGTCGCCATTGCAGGTCTTTCTTCGTGGTTCGCGTCGCACCACCGAACCAATCGTACAAGAGTGGATAGGTGGGATTGCCGGTCAGCAAAGCGTTCTTGGCTAGCCAGGGGCCGGCGGTGATGCCTGTTCCGACGATAAACAACAGGACGGTATGCAACGATCGCCTGCCGAACAGAATGGGAATCGCGAGGACGAGCGGAAGTACGACGTAAAGCAAGCCCGTGTACTTGCAGCCGGCTGCTGAACCCGCCATGCATCCAGCCAGGAATAGAAGCCCCGGTCGGTCTGCTTTCGTGTTGTCGAGCCCGATCATGACGGCATATGCCGACAGGAACAGGTAGCACGTCAACACCCCATCGTTGAGTCCGTTGATCGACACCATGGCGATCCAGGGTGTGGACAAGTAGAGCGACGCACCGACAAGCCCCGCGGTCCGACCCCAAAAACGCCGGCCGGCCGAATAGAGCGCCAGAGCGGTCAAGGGCATGAACCCGGCCATGATCAGCTTACCGGCCAAGGCGCCCCACCACCACGCCAAAGGGTCCCGCATGTGGACCATCGCCAGCAACGCCATCAGTTCGCCGTCCATGGGCATGGTCCCGTACACGTTCTCGGGAAGGAATGTGATCTGCACTGCCTGGTAACACTGCTTCGGGACCTGCAGCTGATAGGAAGG
>CAYNDU010000056.1:0-16000 GCA_964395615.1 uncultured Pirellulaceae bacterium
ATCATCGTCTGCATCATTTCGTTACGCAGATTCATCATCTGATCAGCGGGGGGAACCGGGAAATAACCTTCTTTGTGCCGCAGCTTGTAACCGAGATTCGGATTTTCGACGCGCCCCCGGTTCCACTGCCCCTCAATACTGTCGATGTGGTAGAACCCCTCGTGCTCGTTCTGGTCGAATCGAATATCGTCAAACACGAAGAACTCGGCTTCCGGACCGATGAACGCCGTATCGGCCACGCCCGTGCTCTTGAGATGGTTGACGGCCTTGCGCGCAACATTGCGAGGATCGCGCGAGTAGTC
Organism: uncultured Pirellulaceae bacterium; assembly: GCA_964395615.1. GTDB lineage: Bacteria > Planctomycetota > Planctomycetia > Pirellulales > Pirellulaceae > CAYNDU01. Next base: position 303 of record CAYNDU010000056.1, read on the forward strand.
CTCGCGCGTGATAGGATCCTGAATGTTGCAGATCATGGACAACGTCGGAAGTTCGGTAAACGGGTCCAGAAATGCCGTTTCCGGTTGAGGCATCACCAGCATGTCGCTCTCGTGAATGCCCTTCCAGCCTCGAATGCTGGACCCGTCAAACCCTAGCCCGTCCTCAAACACGTCCTCATCCAGCTTGCCCACCGGAATCGTAAAATGTTGCCACAAGCCGGGAAAATCCATAAACCTCAGATCAACGGCCTTGACGTCCTTTTCACGACACAATGCCAGCACTTCTTTCGGAGTCACAATGGTCTCCCTTTCCAACAATGACGTTACCAGAAGGATATGAATGAGCGTCGGACTCCTATTCCGCCTGCCGACGCTCGCTACTGTAGGTATGATTCATCAGGTGAGTCCGCCGTTGCGGTCAGCCACCGCCCCCCAAACGATTCGGAGTCTCTCTCGACCCTCTTCGAAATTCCGAGGCGTTTGTAGCTTCCTAATCCGGTATCACCTGGACGGACGCACGCCCGTCCTTGGGACAGACTACACGATTAACTGCAAATCGGGCGCCGGACGCCATCCACGCGAAGGCGGCCGTGCGCCATAAGTCCTTTACGTTATTCATTTTGCAAAAACCGAACGAACTTCCAATCGCGTTCCGGGGATGCTCGAACTGCGCGATTTTTGGGCATCGGACGACTAGTAATTGAGCAGTCAACGGGATTTCCTGGAACGATGGGGGAGGAGGGCCAAGAATGCGGGCAAGAGGATCGGGCGAATGATAAGGGTATCGATCAGGACGCCGAGTGCCAGCGCGAACCCCAATTCGACGATACTTCTGAGCGATCCGTTGGGGGGAAGGTCAACGTGCAATTGCTCCAGGGGCAGCCAGGTCCCCCAGGTGGCACTGGTCATGGAGATAAACGTCCCGGCCATGATGAAGCCACAGCTGGTAATAATTCCGCCGGTCCGGATAACCGCTCGACGAAGTCCGGCGCCGGCGCCCATATGTTTCTGCTCTTCCATCACGCGGGTCACGAGATAGACGTTATAGTCTTGGCCGATCGCCACCAGGATGACGAACAGGAAGAGGGGGACTTTCCAATCGAGGCCTTGGAAGGAGGGCCCATAGGCCCAGCCGAAGAACATGGTTGCGCAGCCGAGCGTGACATAGTAGCTAAGTAACACCGATCCCATCATGTAGAGTGACAGTGCGGGTCGTCGCAGAAGCACGAGCAGCACGAACCAAACGGCAACGACGACAAGCAACTGGATGCGCCGGTGATCGCTGCGAGTCACGGTTCGCAGATCACGGATCGCGGCGCTGGTTCCGGTTAGAGCGAATCGAGCCTGGTGCCAGAACGAGCTCGGTTCGGCGGCCAGGGCAGTCAGTTTCTGATCCACACGGCTTACGACTTCCAGAGCGGCGACAGAGAACGGGTCGTAGCGCAGGATCAGTTCAAGCCGTGCCACATCGCCTTGAAGTTGTTCGACGGGCGTGACGAAGATCGCCTGCGTCCGTGGGTGCACGCGCAGCAGACGCAGCTGTCGCGCTCGTTCACTGATGATCCCCGGTTTCTCGCCGGCCCCGTACTGACCGAGCGGATCTTCACTGGATCGCACCGTCAGTACACCGGGCAGGTGGAGCAGGTCGGAGAGCCGAGCGATTTGCGCGCGCCCCTCGGCCGACTGGAATCCGGCTCCAGGCCGTTTGACCAGGACGGTGACCGGCCCGCTTTCGCCGACCGGGAAATGTCGGCGCAGGACAGCGGTCCCCATTTTGCTGGGGCTGCGCTCGGGCAGGCTGCCGAGAAAATCGTAGGTGACGTCGTCCGCATGGGTCCAGCCATAGAAGGCCAGCGGAACCATGCCGGCCACCGCCACCCATAGCACGGTCCCCGGTCGGCTGATCAGGGTGCGAGCGATCACGGTCCATAGTCGAACGGACCAGGTGACGGGCAGCGTCACCGTCTGGTCGGCCGGCGCGCCGACCGACTGCTGTGGAACTCGGCCTGGCCAGAACAGCAGTCGACCAAGAACGCTCAGCAAAGCCGGCGTCAGCGTCATGCATGTCAGCAGAGTGACCGCAAGGCAGAGGCCGATTACCGGCCCGCTGTAGCGGAATTTGCCGAAATCGGCAAAGAGCATCATCCCCAGCCCGATGATGGTTGTCAGCGCGCTGCCCATCAGCGCGTTGCCTACCGAGGCCAACGCAGCGGCGACGGCCTCATCGTGGCTGGCGAAACGGAGTAACTCCTCTTTATAGCGTGCGATGAGAAACAGGCAAAAGTCGGTCCCTGCGCCGAACAGAATCACGACGATGAAGATCCTCGTTGTCGAAAACACCTTTAGCGTCCACCACTCAAATCCGGTTGACTGCGATGCTGCTGCCAACAACGCAACAAGCGAAGTGGCTACGCTCAGCGACACACCGATCGTGATCAGGGGAATCGCCACGAGCATGGGAGTTCGATAGACCAACACCAGGATCAAAACGATCAGGGCGATCGAAAAGACTTCGGTGTGTTCGATGGCGGCTGCCGCCGAGCGCAGCATGTCGGCACCGACGGCTGCGGACCCTGATTGGATAATCGACAAACCGGGCGCGGTCCGATCGGGCAGTGTCTGACGCACGGGTCGAAGCTCCGACTCGATCTCGTTGGCCACATTAATATTGTCGACGGCCATGAATTCATTGGCCAGCTGAAGGACAACCAGGCGGACCGAACGGTCACGGCTGATCAGGCTGCCCCCAAAATACTCTTCATGCCAGGTCCAAGTGTCGACGAGTGGCAGGCTGGCGGCTGCTGCCGGGGCAACGGTCTTGAGATTTCGGAAGCTCCTGTCGAGTTGGACCGCGATGGCCCTTCTTTCGTCGGCGAGTTCACTGTCGCCCGAAAACTCGGCAAGTAGCCCCTGGTTATGGAAAGCGGCCGCGAGGCGGGTGGGACGCAATGCGAGGGCAGCGGGGTCATTCTCAAGACGCTGATCCCAGTAGTCAGCCAGCTTCTGATCCATTTCGACAGCGTCCGCAAGCGCCAGGCGTGACAATTCAATTGCCTGGCTGCGTTTCCGAGCCATCTCGACGGCTGCTTCCGAGTCGCCTTGTTCGGTAGCCTGTTCCATTCGTTCGGTCCACCGTCTGGCCGCTGCCAGTTGTGAGGCGCCGAACAGGTTCTTCATGCGCCGCGCGACATCGTAGGCGACGTCCAGATCGTCTTTTGTCAGTGGCCGTTGATGGCGCACGATGGCCACCACAAATTGGCTCTTGGCGCGTTGGTGCGGAAACGCTTCGGACATCCACCGGTCGCCGACGACACTGGGCATCGAAGAGGGCAGATAGGCGAAATCGCCGTCGTACGTTATGGAATCCCAGGCCGGCGCGTACCAATACGCCCCCGCGAGTGTGATGGCCCAGGCCAGCATCACGCTCAACGGGTGTCGTGTAATCAGTTGGGCCAATCGCAATCGCATAGCGCCGCGCCGAAATGCCAATCGCGGGCGATGGGCAGATCACGCCACGACTGAATGGAAAGGCAGCGGGACCTCGTCGCCGAGCAGTCCCATATGGGCCCAGTATAGAACTCCATTCACCGGCCAAGAAGACGATGTCCTCTGCGAATCGTGTTCTCGCCCCCTCCAGACACTCGTCACACTTTGCCCAGTTACCCAAACGGTTCCTTTCGGCCATTTGACTCACGGTGGCCGGCTGCATAGGATGCTTTCGACGCCCCAAGGATTCAGGCAGCCCACGAAGGGCTCGGCGCAATCGGAAGCGCCATTCCCAATCCGCCGGTTGCGGCCGACATTGGACGAGGCAATTCGTCGTCCGCCGGCTGCGGCAACGCCATAATCGTTGTGACCGGACATCCCATGGTCGCCTTTTGCGGATCGTAGGTGATGTTCGGCCGAAGTTGGGATTGGGATTTTTGACCCGGGGCAAAACGTGATCTATATTCTCGTGGCCGGCGTTCCGTCTCTCATGGTTCGGCCTACTTCCCAACTACGGTGGCAGCCGCGTTCGGACCACCTGCGTCGTTCGACAGGCTCACTTCACGTGCCTGTGACGGCGGCGACGATCGGACACGCTCGCCTTGCCTGACTAGATGGACCGAACAATGCATAGACACGTCATGACTCTTCGGCTGCTCGTTATCCTGGCGTTGGCCGGCGCTCTCTCGACGCTTGCACCCCCTGCAGCGGCCCAGGTGCTCATCCCTCCGGAAGCGCTGGAGTCGACTCGAGACGTCGAGACGATTTTTGAAAAGGGTGCCACGCTCGAACGACAGCGTCGTTGGAGTGACGTGCTTTCGTTGTATGAGAAGGCCTTTCGCAGCCACCCCGACCGCCTGGAACTGAAACGCCATCTGAACGTGGCTCGCGGGCATCTGGACGTCGCTCGCCGGTACGCGGACCGGAGTTTTCTGACATCGTTGGCACGTTTGGCTCCCGATCAGGCGCTTGAAGTTTATGACGAAGTCCTGCTGAAGGTCGAGACGTACCACGTCCACGACCCGAATTGGTCATCTTTGATCGAACAGGGTATTTCCGGCCTTCAGATCGCCTCGACGGAACCCTCTTTTGTGGATCAGTTTCCGCAGCCGGTCAGTACGGGCCAATGGGAGACCTGGAATCGAACCATTCGGTCGCGCATCCGTATTTCGGACATCAAGAGTCGTCAGCAGGTGAAGCAGACCACTTCATATATCGCCCAGCTAACGGCCGAGCAGTTGGGGATTCCTCCAACGGCGACCGTGCTTGAATTCACCTGTGCCGCGGTATCGTCGCTCGACCGGTACTCGGCGTTCCTTACCGGTGACCAGTTGGATGAAGTGTTCTCACAGATTGAGGGCAACTTTGTGGGGCTCGGCATCGAGCTCAAGAGCGATGGACAGACGTTGCTGATCGTCAATGTTATCCCAGGTGGACCGGCAGCGCAGGCGGGAATTCGTGACCAGGATCGCATCGTAGTTGTGGACGGAAAACCGTTGACCGAGGTCTCGACCGATGCGGCCGCCGACCTGCTGAAGGGACCCGAGTTGAGTTACGTCGATCTAGTGATCCTGCGTCCCTCAGGCGAAAAACAGTCGTTGCATATTCAACGACGACGAGTGGACGTTCCGAGCGTCCAAGACATCCAAATGTTGGACGCCAAGAACGGCATCGCCTATCTGAAGCTGGCCAGCTTTCAGAAGACGACCAGCCGGGACATGGATAACGCCCTCTGGACGCTTCATCGACAAGGTATGCGATCGCTTGTCATGGATGTCCGTGGGAATCCGGGTGGTTTGCTGAACGCATCGGTGGAGGTGGCCGATAAGTTCCTGACCGCCGGTGCCATTGTCTCGACGCGCGGGCGGAGTTCTCGCGAGGACTTTGACTATAAAGCGCACAACGTTGGCACGTGGCGCGTGCCGCTGATCGTGCTGATCGACGGCGACTCTGCCAGCGCCAGCGAGATTTTCGCGGGAGCCATTCACGATCAACACCGAGGTACCGTGGTGGGCCAGCGGAGCTACGGCAAGGGAAGTGTTCAGGGGATCTTCCCGCTCAGCCGATACAAGGCCGGAATCCGTTTGACGACTGCCAAGTTCTATGCCCCCAGCGGTCAGCCGATCAGCCACCACGGCGTCTACCCGGACGTGATCGTCAACGGTCGGCCGGCCCGAATGGCCGCTCGACCCGATGCAGACGGCAATTTCCCGCAACTTCGGACCAATGATCCGGTGGTCGCCAAGGCCCTCGAACTGGCACGCCGCACCACCCAGAAGACCGTTCGGCGAGCCCAGTAGTGTACGAGCGACCGGCTGTCGCGCGGCCGGGGGCGATGGCGATGCTCGACTAGATCTTCACGCCGCGTCCCTTCTTCACCGACTCGGTTTGCTTGTTGCACAAAACGATCGCATCTCGAGCCAAATCACCTCCCAGGATGGGTGACGGCTGGGCGGATCGCACGGCCTTCACGACTTCCCGGACTTCTGCCTCGAACGGCGCGATTTCGTCCTGCTCGCCCAGCTTCGGAACGGTTGCCTTTCCGCGGTCGTCCAGAACCGTGAACGGCATGAGCAATTTGCCCTCGCCACCAATGACGGCCAGGTCGAAGAGGAGCGTGGCTCGCTCCAGGTGGATTTCAAAACCGTGCATGAAACTCCGGCCTTGCTGATTGATCACGCCACTCGTGGCGCTCACTGCAATGCGTGGGTCCTCGAACTCAAACATTGTGTTCCAGTATTCCGCTACTTCGCCTCGCATACGCCCCTTGCTGATCAGCGACACGGGCATTCCGAACAATAATCGAATGAAATGAGCGTCATGGATATGCAGGTCCAACATTGGGCCGCCCACTCGATGGGGATCGTAAAAATCGGGCAACCACTGCGGATCCGAAATCACTCGCTTGAACTGCCCACCGATCGGCTTGCCATACTTGCCGCTGTCAATGATCTTGCGTGCCCGTGCGTACTCGGGAAACATCGGCAGTACGTGTCCGATCATAATCAGGCGATCGGACTTTTCGGCCGCCGCGACCATACGGCGACAATCGGCCGTCGAGAGTGACATCGGCTTCTCGCAAAAGACGTGTTTGCCGTGTTTCAGCGCCTTGATTGCGGCCGGTGCATGCAGGGCCGGCGGCAGACAGATATCGATCATGTCGAGATCCGGGTCGGCAACCAGTTGGTCAAGGTCTTCATAAAGGCTCATGCCCGACACATCGATCTGCTCGCCCCGGGGACCGAAATTCCCTTGGATATCCCGCCAGTCACCGCGCAGACGCTTTTTGTTCTGCTCACATAATGCGGTGATCTTCGTTCCCCGCACACGCTGGTAGGCCAGATAGTGAATCCAACCCATGAATCCCGTTCCGGCAATTCCAATTTTGATCATATCGTCTTACCCGTTCCTGGTTCGTGTTTCACTGTTTGTTCGTAATGCCGCAGTCTTTCTGGCCCAAAGCGTGATAAACCCGCGCACCGGGACCAGCTTGCTCATTCATCAAGTACTGAACCTAACGAAACGTTCGTAGGCGTCGTCCCAAATCGCGGTGTCCGACGGCTCGTACTCGACCATTTCGAAACTACCGCGAATCACCTGGCGGGCCTCGGCAATGGATCCCACGGCACCTTGCGAAACGGCCTGCATCATCACGTTTCCGATCGCCGTCGCTTCGATCGGGCCGGCGACGATCGGTCGCGCGCACGCGTCAGCCGTCATTTGGCAAAGCAAGCGGTTCTGGGTCCCGCCGCCGACGATGTGAATCGTTTCCAGCCTCGCGTCTACCAACTGTTCGAGCCAGCCGAGTACCATACGGTACCGTAATGCCAGGCTTTCCAATGCGCACCGAATCACTGCCCCGTGGGTTTCCGGCACCGTCTGTCCGGTTTCCCGGCAGAACTCCTGAATTTCACGTGGCATGTCGTCCGGTGCCACGAATCGCCCGTCGTCCGGGTGAATCAGACTGACCAAAGGAGCGCTCTCGCCGGCCGCCATCGTCAGATCGTTCCAACTTAACTCGCGACCGGTCCGAAGCCACGACGCTCGGCATTGCTGCACCAGCCACAGTCCGGCAATGTTCTTGAGCAACCGGATGGTTCCACCTACTCCGCCCTCGTTGGTGAAATTCAATTCTCGGCAATCTTCGTTCACCACGGGGCCCGGGGACTCGACACCCATCAGGGACCAGGTCCCACTCGAGATATAACACCAGTTTGGCCGATCGACGGTCTCTGCCAGCGCAGGCACAGCCATCACCGCACTTGCCGTATCATGGGTTCCCGGTAACACGACTTTCATCGCATGTCCGTTGATTTCTCGAACGACCGAGGATCGTAGACAGCCCAATTGCGTTCCCGGGGCCGTAATGGGGCCCAGGAAATCAGTCGGCAGATCAAAACGATTCAATAAGGACAAGGCCCACACGTTCTTTCGAGGGTCAAAGAACTGGGTCGTGGTGGCATCCGTGTACTCGTTTGAAACTTCTCCGCTCAATAGCCAGTGGAACAAGTCGGGCATCAGCAGAAGCGAGCGGGCCGATTCGAGCATCGACGGGTTCGTCTGTCTGAGCGCCATCAGTTGGTAGAGCGTGTTCAATTCCATGAACTGGAGACCGGTCGCTTCGAAGATCTCCGCCCGACTGACGGTCTTGAACGCCTCGTCCATCATCCCTTCGGTCCGTCGATCTCGGTAATGGACGGGGCTGCCCAGTAGCTCGCCTCGCGCGTCCAGCAGCCCGAAATCAACACCCCAAGTGTCGACGCCGACCGACAGGATCTGGTCGCCGTATCGGCTGCATGCAGCACGAAGGCCGTCCTGGATATGCTGCCAGAGTCCAAGCCAATTCCAATAGAGCCGGCCGCTCGCCAGAACACCGCCATTGTCAAAACGCGAAACCTCTTCCAGCACCAGCGATTGGCCCGAGAATTCCCCGGCCAAAACGCGACCGCTCGATGCGCCCAGATCCACGGCCAGGTAGACTTGCTTCTCGTTCGCCATTGCTGACACTCTCTTCCATCCGCTAAGGCTCGCCCAAATGTTCCAAGAGAAGGAAGGCGTCCGCGGCCATCCCCGACACGCCGCCTGAAGCACGAATTTGACGCAATGCCGACAGAAGGTCAAGTACCAGTGGGAGGTCTGAAGGCTAGCGCTCCTCAATCGTCACGTTGCGAAAGTGGATTTCGTCACCCTCGGCCGTCAAACAGATTGGACCGGCGATCGTCGCGCACTTCACGGCTCGATTCACTCGCTTGCCGTTGACCGTCAAAGTCACGGTTCCATCTCGCGCGTCGATGACGTACGAATTCCACTCGCCCGGCGGCTTTTCCACCGCCTCGAGCTTTCGCACATGAATTAGCTTCCCGAATTGAGGGTGTTCGAGCGATTCTCGTCGGTCGGCCGGTCCGTCGAGTGGAAAACCGGCCAGCCCCCAGAAATCACCCGCGTCGCCCGCATTGATTTGAGCTTCCAGACTGCGGGGCCAGATCTTCTGAGCTCCGGTCATTCGAATCAACACCCCACCATGTCCCGTATTTCGGGCCGATGGCCATCGCCACTCCAGCCGCAGGACGAAGTTCTTGTAGTCCCTCCTGGTCCGAAGATAACCCTTCGGTGTTCCCCGACAGATGAGTGTCCCGTCGACAAGCGTCCAGACGTCACGTGTCTTGGTTTCGTCGATCTCCGAGAAGGAAATCCAACCAGCCAGTTCCCCCTTCGCATCCTGGCCCGCGAGGAGCTGAGTGGGACCTCGTCGACCATCTTCGGCTCGTGCGCTCTGGTGCGGAGCAAACCGTCCGACGTTGAGCAGAATGAAGGTCATCGCGGCTACGGATCCGAACGGCAACCGTGACGGACATCTCTCTTGCGGTTTCTTCATGGGTGCGATTCCCTGTTATAAGCCGGAGTTGTCATCGCCTAGCTTTGCGTAACCGTCATTTGGCGGGCCAACAACGTTGCACCTCGAGCACCTGCCCATTGGCTTTCAGGAGGGCCCGAACCGACGGCTCGCCGGATGTCGTGTCACCTTTCATCACGACCGATCGTACAACACGCTGGCCCGGTTGCAACTGGATGGCGAGTTGACCGGGTGAAAGGGAGAGTCCACGATCGGTTGACAGGGTGAGTTTGCCGACCACGGCGCGATCGCGGGGCGCTGATACCACGACCTGGAGGTTCATTTGGCCCGGCTCCCTCTCGGTGCTGATCAGCTGAATGTTCGTTGCCGTCGACTCGAGGCACTCGGTGAGTGTCGCGTTTTGCGTGTACCCCATCGCATTCATGGCTGTGGCCATCCGATAGATCGGATCTTGCATCAGGCAGACGTGACGGTGCATTGCGGGCAGGGTCGTCGAGTAGATCCTCAGTTCGCCAGGTACGGACGTGATAATCTCTTCACGCCAGTCGCCCAAGACGTCCGTCACCTGTATTACTCGACCTTCGACACGACCCAAGTCTCCGATATCTCGATACTTGGTGATCGAGCCCCTTACCATTTCAGACTGCAGGTCCCCATCCCAGTAGACCGTGGTCACTCCGAATGGGAAATCCAGTTCACTGCCCTTCTTGAGCAACCGGCCACTGGCAGAGAACATCCATCGGCGATCGGTCATCTTGTGATCGACCGAGTCGGCACCGTACACTTCCATTCCGGGGTGCCGCGCGTCGATATCGGCACACAGGCCCTTGCTGTGCACGTGCCCGGTCGGTTCCTGAAGTTCCCAAAGCAGGTCGCCAGTTGCCGCGTCGGCAATACAGAGCCCTCCCGTTTTCTGCTTCCGTTCCATCACGTAGCCGATTTCCAGGCCAGGGTGCGACGGGTCGATATCTGTCAAGTAAGCGGCGTCCGGATGTCCCTTACCGGTCGTCCATAACGGCCGGCCATCATCATCCAGAACGGCACTGCCCAAAATCACTTCGTCTTTCCCGTCGGCATCGACATCGGCCGCTATTGTGAAGTGGGCACCCTGCCCCTTGTACTGATCCCCTCGGTCACGATTCGAGTAGTCCCAGAGCTTCTTGAGTTGGCCGTCCTTCAACGTATACGCGTCGACTCGCATCAGACTGTAGGTCCCGCGCAAAGCGAGCACCGCGGCTCGTTTGCCGTCCAGGAAGGCGACAGCGATCTGGTTGCGCGATGCGCGGTTGTAATCCGGAAAGTCCTTTCGATCCGGCCAGGGTGCTCGAGCGATTTCCCGGCCTGTCATCCCGTCCCAAACGACCATCCACTCGGGCCCGGACGTGACCTTTCCATCGGCGTCACGCGGATCCCCCTCGCCCACCTTTGCCATCACCTCGGATCGCCCGTCACCGTTCAGATCAAACGCGATCCATGGTGAATACCAGATTCCCTGTTCGATCGCCCATCCCAGGTCCTTCTGCCACAGAAAAGTACCGTCGTGCAGATAGGCTTCCAGCTTGTACGTTCCGGGCGAACGGTGCCAGTACTTGTGCCAGGGGTCAATATTGGAATTCGGTTGCTTGATGACATAGTCGTAGTCACCGTCGCCATTGAGATCGGCGATGCCGATCTTCTGAAAGGTTGTGGTTGGATCCTTTAGCCGAACGGACTGATAGGGTTGACGGCTCGCGGTGTCAACGGTTTGCGCGCTGCCGGTCGCTCCGTGGCCGTCACTTGGCTTGACGCTGTAGATCGGCAGTTCGTCCGACTGCCCCGCCGGATCCAGATAATCGGTTGTCGTCGTCAATGGCTCGCTATTCAGCTTGACGCGCCGAGCGTCGGGCGTCGCCTGGCGAAAGATATCAAATCCAACGGATTCTGAATCGCCGCGCAAGAGCCGCCAGCTGATGTAATTTCCCCGATCGGTCTTCACGGCCACGACCGCTCGCCCCATGGGTTCGATCTCTAACGCACAGCGTCCGGGCGAGGGCGAGGTCTTTGTCGGATCCGTCGGAGAGGCGATCCCGCCGGCGAAGACCATGGATACGGTCGATACGAGCGCAAAGACAACCGAGACACTCGGCCACAATCGAAAACGCATGGCGGGGGCTCCCTGTTAAGGCAACAAGTAATGCTATCGCTGCTTTCTACTACGAAGAACACAAGTGAATCCGAACCGCCGAAAGAATCGGATCGACTCGACTCGTCTTCTCTTTCTTCCGTTCGCTTCTTGTAGACTCAGTGCCCTTGACGGCCATTGGTAGTCCGCACTGTTCATTTTACCGGCCCGGGACGCCGGATGGTGGGAGCGGTTCGGATGCGAGGGCGGATGGCCAGCCAGTCGACGCCCGGGAACTCGGGGTCCGGCAAATCGCAGACTTCCTCATGCCCGCGATACGGGCACATGGCGTCAACCCAGGCAATCAACCGACGCAAGTTGGCCGAATCGACCCGGACACCGTAATGTTCACCGCTCGATGCCAACTCGATCAAGCGGCTCGAGTAGGAAAGGTGCATCATCGGTCGCGGGGTCTGGTAGGCGGCCGGATCGGTCTTCTCATAGCCTTCGACCATCAGCATGTTAGCGATTCCAAGGCCTTTCTGAGCATTGGCGGGCCGTCGATAGGCCGTGCCCCAGGCAGGTCGGCCGGTCAGGACCAGATAGGGTTCTTCGAAGAAGAGAAACCCGGTCCGAACCGTCAGGTCAAGGTCTGCCCGCGCTTCCGGATCGTTCTGATGGCAATCCGCGCAGTATCGGTCGAGCGTCGGCCGTGCGAATCGCGCGTAGCTGATGGACTCGTCACCCCATGGTGGCGGCGTGATCTTTCTGGGTGGGGCGCGCAGGGCCATCGCCGAGCGGCCGTAATTCGGCGCCGCGCTGTGGCTCTCGTGACATCCCGTACAGCCTCGCCGTTCACCCGGCATCACCCCGGTAAAACTCCGCATTGTCTGCAAAGCGCGGTAACGAGGATCAAGCAATTGAAAATGAAGCGCGACGCCGGACGGAGCGTAGAAGGAAATCGACCCGTCCGGCTCGATAGGAACGGTTCCCAGAATGCGCTTGACACCTTCCGACTGAACGGCCGACACGACGGGGCCCGTTGACAGATAGGGCCGTTTGTACCAATACGTATAGGTCTTCGGTTCGATATTCAGAATCCTGAGGTACCTGGCTTTGCCCTTCAATGCTTCGTCGACACCCTGGTAGATATTGTCACTGAACAGGACGCCCGGCCTTGGTGATTCGCTTTCGTGCGCCTCTGGCCATGCGACACGATCCATGGTCACCGGTGGTCGGCGACGAGCCCGCACGGGGATCGCGTGAAAAATGTTATGCGCCCCTTCGTAAATCAGTTCTCGATTTCCGTCGACGTCCATCAGGTAGAGCATGAATTTTCCGGCTCGGCTGGCCGATACAAGGAAGTCCTTCTCGCTCAGAGGGAAAGGCGAGTAATAGGCGCCGTAGGCTCCACTCGAATGGTAATTCGGCGACTCCGGCCGATCGATCGGACCGTTGCCCGACTCGGGCCAAGCCACGTCGGCGGTGACTTTCGTCAGGCCGTGTGGGAAATTGAACCCTTGGGCCGGGTCGATCATTCCAATCGAACCCGAGAACCAATCGTGGTGCGCGCTGCCGGTGAACATGATCCGCCGGCTGCCCGGTACGGCCCTTGCGTCCTTGAGCAGGTCGGGCCAGACACTTTGATTGCCCCACAGCGTATTGACGTGCGTTCCGTCCGTGTTAACGGTCCACAATCCCTGCGCTCGCCACAACGGTTTGTCGGTGTATTCCCAACGCGTATAGACGACCCGCCCATCGGCAAGTAACGAAGGGAGGTAATCGGGTTCGTTGTTGCGTGAGACCAGGTAAATGTCGCTACCGTCACTGTCACAACGTGCCAGGACGTAGGCGTTTGTCGGAGGCATACAGCGAACGTACGTGTGCCCCCGCGTGGTCGAGAACATTACATGGCGATCATCGGGCAGGTAGATGGGGTCCAGGTCGTCGTAGGGTCCGTCGGTCAATTGCCGCAGGCCGGTGCCGTCGATACCAATCTCGTACAAGTGAAACGACTTTTCATTGTGAGGTTTAAAACAGAACAGAACACGGCGCCCGTCGAACGATAAATCGGGCCGCCAAAACGAACCGTGAAGTGGCGCCTTGGGCATTAATTGCCGTAAATGGCCCTCCGGAGACAGACCGTCAAGCACAGACAATCGGGCCCCCGGCACGGCCATGTAGCCCAGACGATGCCTGGTTTCATGACGCCATTCGCCGCCGTCCGGATAGGGCATGTCCACGAAGAGCACGCGATCAAAATCGATGACCGGATTGGCGAGCATGATTCGTCGCTTCACTCGCCGCACTCGGATGTAGAGGTCTCGATCAACGGCCGACCGGTCTCCCAGCTGGTTATTCAGAAGGTCGAGTTGGTCGGCAAACCGAGTCACGTCGATATTCGTTCGCGGATCAGTTCTCAGACGATCCAATAATCGGCGTGCCCAATCGATCTCCCGCTCGATGCGTGCGCCGGTGGGACTCCCTCCAGCTTGAAAGAGCCAGTCTTTGCACAGCAATTCGTCCGCTTCAGCTGGCGAGTAATCGACGGTGGCCGGTGTGTCCGGGCGACGGTAGGGCGCGACCGCTTCGAACTTTGCCGGTCGCTCCTGCACGTGCCGGCCGGCGGCGAGCGCGACTGCGATCCATCGGGGCGAACTGTCCGGTTCGTCGTTCATGACAAGCGTTTGGCACTGACTGGCGATTCCGTCGATTCGTCGCCAGTGCGCTCGCTGATCGGGCGTCAACTTATTCCGTTGGTCCGCGGTGAGCGGCTCGTATTCTCGCATCTGTTCGACAAGACGCTGCGCGAGGGACCTGGCCTTCATTGCCTCCGGCCGCACCAGGAACTGCCACGGGGTGACGCTGATCAGGCGACTGAATTCTCCATAATCGGACGGGAAGTCCGTCTTCAGCCGGGCCGACAGGAAACCGGCCACGTCTCGATCATGGGCGGCATCCGACCCGGCAACCATCGCGCGCAGTTTGGTCAGCGTTGACAAAAACGTCGCCTCGGGCTTGTAGACGATATTCAGGCGATCGGCGACCGCCTTCCCGCGAGCAGCCAATCCCTTGTTCCCCAGATCGTACAGGGTTCGGATCTGCTCAGGCGATAGTGCTCGACCGTATACTCTCAAATCGTCCAATCCACCTTGGAAGAATTCTCCACGGCCGCTGCTCGACCCGATATAGGGTCGCACCGTCGAATTCACAGCGATCGTACCGCTACGAGTTCGTTGCCCGATCTCACGCCCGTCCAGAAAGACTCGCATTGTCTCGCCGTCAAACGTCCCTGCCGCGTGATGCCAGAATCCGTCCAGGATATGCGCCGGATCAAGCGACGCATCGCATTCAACGTAGCCGTGAATATTCAACCCCAACGACAAGATCGACCCGCTGCCTTGAAAGGAAAACAACAGCCGCCGTTCACACTCCTGCCGAAACAGCTCGCGGTACCCGCCTAAATCACTCGGCCGAACCCAGACAGAAAACGAAAGTTCGGTCAGCTCGGATTTGTCCAGGGGTACTGTGTCGAGCGTGTGTGAGCCGGTCAGTTGAATCGCTCGCCCGATGACGCCGGGCTGGTGCGGGACGTCGGCTCGAATGGCCGGCCGTCCCGTCGAGCGATCCTCCACGAGCCGACCGTCGGGGTCGTGATCGAAAGCCCAATGAGCAAGCAGGTCAGCCGAAAGGTCCGCGGGTAACGCTGCCGACTCGTCCTTCGTGCCCGCCGCCCATCCGTACGGTCCAAGACCCGACAGCGCAAGCAGCACTCCCGCGACCAAGAATCCACGGCGTAGGTCGCACGTACTGATCGAGAGGGAGCACAGCTTGAAACATGTCATGGTTGTCATCCTCCGTCGCTCGAATCTCGCAGGGAGAAAAAAAGAGGAAGCGAACTGCTTTTGTTCAACGTAAAGGGGACGCCTGATGATCCCTTCATTGTGGGGATGGCGGCCGGAAGAAAGCAAGCCCGCATGAGGTGAGGCGATCTGGCCAGTCCCAGGAAAAAGCGATGAATTTGTGGTCCTAGTGCTGGCGTAACGAAGCGCAAACGGAAACGGGGTGGCCGGAAAGGGCATCCCAAACACGAGCGGCCCGACTTTCCGCCCGAGTCGATCCTCGGAACTCGGGAATATACGTTGGAGTCTTGCCCGCTCTGCGGCGGCTGAGCTTGGTCGGTAAGTCTATCGGCGGGGCAGGGAGAGTCCGTCTCCTACGGGCAAGGCTGCCCGTAGGTACGGGAATGCGTGTACC
>CAYNDU010000057.1:0-15777 GCA_964395615.1 uncultured Pirellulaceae bacterium
GGAGGGCCTCTCATGCTTCTCCTACGTTTCAGTATCCTCGGGTGGATCGATTTGGGGTGGAACCAAGAGCGCCAAGATGGGGTTGAAGCTTCCCACTAGAGTTTGAGTATCCCCGGGTGGGTCGATTTGGGGGGGGCCGAGGGGGCAGCCGTTTTTTTTTTTGGGGCGTGCGCGTCCACAGGTTGGGGAGTACGAATCTGATGCGAATGGTGGCCTTGGTAGTGTGCGTCTGGCTGTCGGGCGTCGCGGCGGGTGCTGCCCGGGACGTTTATGTGAATAACTCGACCGGCAATGATCACAAAGATGGTCGATCACCTGTGCCGTCGGGGGACGAACCGGGTCCGGTGCGAACAATTGCCCGCGCATTGCAGTTGGCCGAGAAGGGGGACCGGGTGATCTTGGCCAAGACGGGTAAGCCTTACCGCGAGAGCATCACGTTGCAGGGCGGGCGACACAGCGGTTTGTCGAGCCTTCCTTTTGAGCTGTTGGGCAACGGTGCCACGCTGGATGGCACTCGGACGATTGCGGTAACTTCCTGGAAGTTTGTTGACGACCAGATATTTCGATGCCGATTGACACACGCCACCTATCCCTTGCTCTACGTGGACGGCAAGCCGGCCGAGCGCCGCAAGGTAACCAATTCGGACCAGATCAAGGATCTGGAGCCTTTGCAATGGTGCCTTCTGGGTCCCTATCTTTATTTTCGAGGCGAGCCTGACCGGTTGCCTCAGTCGTATGACCTGGCGATTTCGTCAATGCAGACGGGGATCACGTTGTACGAGGTGCGGAACGTGGAGATTTCGGATCTGGTCATTCAGGGGTTTCGGTTAGACGGTGTCAACGCCCACGACGGTGTGTTCCAGACTCGGCTCGTCGGCCTGACGTGCCGCGGCAACGGTCGAAGCGGCATATCGGTTGGAGGGGCCTCGCGCGTGACGGTCGAGTCGTGTCTCGTGGGGAACAACGGGCGGGCTCAATTGCGTAGCGAGGGTTTTTCGCACACGCGCATCGTTGGCTGCGACCTGCTCGACAATACCGCACCGAAGATTGTCCGTGATGGTGGCGAGGTCAGCGTCGACCGGTAGCCTATCCTGGACCGGTTTTGTCCGTCACGTCCGAATCCTGTTCGGCATCCTCCATCAGCCGCCGCACTTCGGCTCGACTGGACCAGTAAACGACGACGCCCACGGCAGCGATCAGCATCGTGATCAGGCGGTAGACCAGGGCGACGAGGACTCCGGCGACATCCACTTGCGGGTCGGCCGGTATCAACCGGTACAGTTCCTGCACGGCGAATTCGAGTGCTCCAAACCCGCCCGGTGCGAAGGGCAAGGCTCCGGCCACCAGTCCAAGTGGTACGAGGATGAGATGTTCGCCGAAGGTGGGCACGTGATCGAAAAGGGAGGTAGCGATCAGGAACAGAGAGACGGAAAACAGAAAGTGTGTGCCCATGCTCATGACCGTGGCCAATAGCAGGATTTTCCACCGGGCTCGGTAGATTCGAACGGCACTGATAAGTTTTCCAAGGGTCGGACCGATCTTGGGGAGGCCGTTGAGCATTTCCGAGAGGGCCCCGCTGGTGAACCCTGGGACGAGCAGCATGGCGATTCCCAGTCCGCCGACGACCGTGGCGCCGAGCGTTGCACGGCAGATGGCGACCACTTCCGTGCGTGGGTCGAGGTGCACCTGGCCGACGAGGATGGCAGTGCTGGTCAGGAGCAGGAGGGCGTAGAGTCCGATGATCCGATCCACGACGACGGTGGCGACGGCTTCGGCTCGCCGTCCATGCTGCTCACGCGCGATGAAATAAGCCTTGAACAGGTCGCCGCCGACCGCTCCGGCCGAGACGAAATTGAGCAGATATCCAAAGAACCCGAGTCGGAACGCATCGATGAGTCGGAACCGGAGTCGGAGAGCGCGCACGAGCAGGCACCAGCGCACAAACGTCAGTGACACGGCCGAAAATGCCAGGATCAGGGCTCCGAAGAGCAGTTTCCAGTTCTTGGGCCGGTCGCGGAGTTGTTGGAATTGCTCGGGCGGGACCGAGCTGAGCAACCAGCCGATGATGGCAATCGGAATGGCAAATTTCAGGAGTCTGAGGACGATTCGTTTCAACGTGGATCCTTCTCGAGTCGGATGCCCGACCGCCCGTGGTATCGTGCCGGTGCGTCTCGACTCGCACCGGCCGAGATGGTCCTTGACAGAAGCAAAAGTCGCTGTTATCGTTCGCGTTACATCGCTTGAGCCTCGGCCGTCAGATGCGACTTACCATACGGTTTTCGCCGCCGGGTGTGAAGAGAGCATGTGCCGTTTGGGGGATTAGCTCAGTTGGGAGAGCGCTTGAATGGCATTCAAGAGGTCGAGGGTTCGAATCCCTTATCCTCCACTGGACAACGAGGGCAGCGGTCGCGTTTGACCGCTGCCCTCGTGGCTTTTCTTGTGATTGCGCGGTTCCGGCACGCCCTCAATGGTCGGCGTCGCCCGTCCATGACCGGCGATTCAGGTGAGCGTTCACTGCAAAGCCACGGTCGGTCAACGGGTGTCTGCCGGACGTCGTCCTAGGGCCGGGTCGAATCGGAGCCGGACACCGCCAACGGGGGCGAATCGACCGTTCGCACGACGGCAACCTCATCTTGAGCGGGTTGCTCGGTATCGGCAGCCTTCTCATGGAACAGAGCGGCCATCGCAACCACACCGGCCAGTGTTACGAATCCGGGAACGAGCCAGACCTTCTGCCAGACGAACTTGCCGTCGACCGAGAACTTATCCATGACCACTCCGGCGAACTGCGTGCCCAGGAACATGCCGACACCGGTCGTCGCAGCGAAGATCAGGGCCTGCATTGAGCTGCGGATGGCTTCGGGCGCCACCGATTCGGCATAGATCTGTCCGACAATCATGAAGAAGACGTAAGCCAGGCCATGGAGCGGTTGAGCGGCGATGATCAGTTGTTTTGGTTGGCCGACCACATACAGACCGTACATCACCAGCCAGCTCGTTCCACCGATAACCAGCGTCCACTTGAATCCAATATGCTCGATGAAGTAGCCGAGAAGGAAGTAGGTGGCGGCGGCTTGCACGATTTGGGCCAAAGCCATGGAGGCGGGGACCATTTTGCTGGCGATTCCCGAGTCCTGCATGAACTGTGCGGAACCGAGGAAATAGAACTGCATCATTCCAGCAACCGCGATGCTGATCACGACAAAGAGAAGGAAACTCGGGTCACCGAGCAATTGAACCGACTCGAGAATCGAATGCCCGGTTCCTTTCGGGGCATTGGCCGGCAGCATAAAGCAGCATACGACCATCACCAGCGACAGGGCGGCCGCGTAATAGAGGCAATCTCGGCCATCTCCCTGTTTCTTGCGGGTCATCCGCCAGGCGGTGAGGGTCCAACCAATGAGTGCCCAGGCGATGGGTGCCCAAATAAAGACCTTGCCTTGCGTGCCGATGTCATTGGTGGCGTTAAACAGAACGCTGTTAACCAATGGCAGCGTCGCCGCGTAGCAGAACGAGTAGCCAAACATGACGATCAGCAGCGGTTTGAATTTGTCTTGACCGGCAGCCATAAACAACAGAACGGCTCCGATCAGATGACAGCCGATCAGAATCCACTCGATATTCAGCCACTGGTCGGCCAGCCAGCCGGAAATCAGCGGGGCCACCAGACAGGCCAGCGGGAGTGTTGCGTAGATCCAGCCCGTTTGTTTGCCGCTCATCTTAAGCGGCCCAAGCAATCGAGCAGCCAGGACGGGTGCCCAGGCACCCCAAACGGCGTACTCGAGAAACATCACGATGCTCAAGGCCAGATACGTCTTGGTGTCGATGCCCACGTGCAGTCTCCTCAATCAACAGGCCCGCGAAAAGGTCGCGATCGGCTGACGCGCCGATCGGGCCCATTCTAAGACAGTCGGAAATCGGTGAACAGCACGCAACCGACCAAAAACGGTTTTACCGGCCCTACTGCTTACGAACATCAGCCTGTCAGCGGACAATCGGCAGCAATCCTGGTTCGTGCGATTGGTTCAGCACGTCGGAAGGTGTCGGCAGCGATTCATATCGGTCGACCTCGGATGGGACGAAGGCCGACAATTTCCGTATGGGGTATTGCAGCGGCGGTTGGCCGGCGGCTGATGACGCACCACGCCCTGCGGCGGCATCCAGCGGGTAAGGCGCGGCCAGGCGGGCGGCGGCGGCAGCTGGTGGGGTCGCAGGTGGCGCGCCCAATTCGGCTAACATCGTCCGAGCGGACTGTAGCGTCGGATCGGCTTGCAAGGCCAGATTGAGTTGGCGTCGCGCCTCGTCACTCCGGCCGGCCCTGTGTAGCAGGAATCCGAGATTGTAATGCGCGACGGACGGGGCGTAGCCACGGCTGAGTTCCTGCCAGGCCTCGTCCATTCGATTAACGGTTACCAGAACGGTGGCCAGGTTGTTGCGATAGAGCTTTCGATTGGGCTCCAAATTGACCGCTTGCCGGAGTGTGGTGAGTGCCTCGTTAAACCGTTCTTGGCGCGCGAAGCAGAGGCCCAGATCGTTATGGGCCATGGCGTTTGCCGGTTGGGCTTGGATGGCCTGTCGATAGAGGGTCTCGGCCTGCTTGAATTGACCCTGTCGATCGTGCAGTCGGGCCAAGCTGATCAAGGTCGGGACATGGTCCGGGGCCTTTTCCAACGCGCGCTGATACTGCCGCAGGGCGCCGGCTTGATTCCCGTTCTGTTCGGCCAATCTCCCGGCCTCGTAGTAGACTTCCACACCGATCGAAACCGGCTTGGAGGAAAGCGAGACGGGGTCGGACGCGGGAATCACTTTGGGCTTAAGTGTCAGGGCATCGCCGACCGATTTTCCGGCCGCGCGGAATTTACCACTGATCACGTCCATGGTGGACGGGGCAATCGCCGCGTCAACATTTCCTTGGTTTTTTTCCAGCTTGTCAACGAGTTCACGGTACTTCGGATCACCGAAAGGAGCCGCCGTTTGTTGATGGTTTGTCGACGTCGACGCCGTCGCCGGAGCGGATCGCTCGGCGCCCCCCGTGGCGCAACCGGTCACCGATAGAGTCACCCAACCTGACGCCAAGAGCAACATGCCCGCGATTGAAAACGGTCGCAAAGCCATCCCGCACCTCCTTGAGCGTGGATCGCAAGCAGTCACGGCGGCCGTCATGTGTCGGTTTCCCGAATCATGACATACCGTCAGAACCGAATTGCTACTTTCCGAGAAAAGAATAGTATTCTGCGTTCCGGGGCGACGGATTCCGGCCGACCGTCGGCACTCGGCGAGCGCCCGATGGGTCGGTAGCCATCGTTATCGGAAGCATTCGAACTGGTGTCGACCGTGATTCTCCCCGTTCGATCGACACTCAGATGTTGACGGTGTATTGCCAAACGACAACCGGCTCGCCGCATATCACGAATGGGTCTATGCGGCGAGGCGGGCAGGCTTCGTCATCAGTTACTGCCGCTGCCCGACGTATCAAGTTCGGGAAGCCGTGGGGCGGGTACGCTGCTTTCGTAACCGCGGTTGACTCGTTCATAGTAGTTCCCGGACCCGCCGCGCGGAATCGTGTCTGTGACAGCGATCATCGCGTTGGCATCCTGTCCGAGCACACTGCCGGCCGCCGCTTGGACCGACTTGAGACGCGTCTGCGTCACCTCGTCGCTGCCACCGCGCAACACGAACAGCGAACGGCGGTGGACAGGCATTTGAGTGAGGATCCACCGTACTCTAAGTTCGCCCGCACGAGTGAGCGTGTTCGTCTCAACGTCAAACAACTCGGTGGTGATGGTATTCTGTAACCTCCAGCCATTGTCGACCATCACAGCCAGCGGTGCTCTGACAGCCTCCCGATCGACACTGGTAAACGGTTTGGGCCAGGCGTTGTTCCTGTGCCAGTCGACGTCCACACGATCCCAAAATGCGTGCCATTTCGAGGTCATTGAATGCCAATCTGCCTGTGCGTCATTCGTTTGCACCAGCATCGTTACGGATAAACCCAAAAGTACCCACAGACGTCGCATGTCCTTCTCCCCCGCAGCTAGGACGATTTCCTTCCTCGCCGTCGGCCGACCGCCAACGGGAGTCAGAATTGGTAATGCCATTTTCGCACGGTCCGCGACCGCACGCACCCGCCTCCGTCGTTGGCCGGCCACAGGGGATTCTGCCCGAGCGCAGGCGGAACGACGGACGCTCTTGGTTCCTTTATCGGCGAGTGGCAGGCCGATCTATGGGGCTGAAGAGGCAGCCCGCAAGGTTGACCCAGTTTGCCACGGCAGATCGCGCTACTTCCCACCCGACATGGCGGGGAACATCTCGCGAACCATCGTAATGGCGGCCGGACCGACCAGGACGACGAAGATTCCGGGGAAGATGAACAGGACAAGCGGGAAGATCAGCTTCACTGCCGTTTTGGCCGCTTTTTCCTCGGCGATCTGGCTGCGTCGCGTGCGCATCGAGTCACTTTGCACGCGCAGGGCCTGGGCGATGCTCGATCCGAACTTATCCGCCTGAATCAAGATGGACGCCAGCGAACGGAGGTCGTCCACACCGCTCCGTTGACCGAGTTCCTGGAGCACTTCTGCACGGGTCCGACCCATCTGCATTTGCAGATTGCAGAGTCCGAATTCCTCGGCGATCACGGGGTACGATTTGTTCATTTCCTCCGAGACGCGGCGCATGGCCTGATCGAGCCCGAGTCCAGCTTCGACACAGACGACCATCAGGTCCAACGCATCGGGCAGGCCGAGGAAGATCTGTTCTTTTCGCCGGCGTGTAATGAACATCAGCACAATTTCCGGAAAGTAGAACATCGCTCCGGAGACGAAGACGCATTTGAACAAGTTCTTGTGCCCGAAGATCGGTTCGCCACTCAGGTGTGCCAGGATCGCCACGGCGCCGCCGCTCAGGAAGAGACCGGCAATCAACATGGCGAATTTCAGGCCGAGAAAGAGCGAGGGAGCCGCTTCGCTGCGAAAGCCGGCCTTGGCCATTTTGAGCTTGAGCTTGCCGACGTCCGATTCCGATTTCGGTTGCAGCGGCTTGGCGAGTGCCGGGGTGGCCCGCTGGATCATCTTCTTCATCGATGAGGTCGACAACTTATTCCCCGCGTCGGCCTCCTTGCGTTTGCGGAGCTGAGGGTCTTTGAATTCCTCGAGCCTCTGCTCGGCGGTCGTCTTTCGGGATGCAATGGAATCCATGACCAGCCAGGCGCAGGCCCCGAACAAGACAAAGGCCACGATCGGCAAGACGAACGTGAGAGTGGAAGCAGCAAGGATAATTGCGGACATGATATCAGTTTCCGTGTTGTTCCTAATCGTCAGAACGCGAACCGACGTGTCGCCGTGAGCCGGCGACGGGCGGCGAGTCAGACTTTGATATTGATGATTTTTCGGATGACCAACGCACCGACGATCTGCATGACGACAGCCCCACCGAGCATCTTATGTCCCAGGGGGTCGGTGAACAGGGTCATGCAGTATTCCGGGTTCAGATAATACATCACGACGAACAGGGCCGGCGGCAGGGCCAAAAGCACAATACCCGACAGCCGACCTTCACCGGTTAACGCCTGTACCTGGCCCCAAATCTTGAATCGTGCCCGTATGAGTGATCCGATTTTGTCGAGTATTTCGGCCAGGTCACCGCCCGTCTGCCGCTGCAGAATGACGGCCGTTACAAAGAACCGGAGATCCAGATTCGGTACCCGTTCGCTCATGTCTTCCAAGGCCTGGTCGAGTGGCACGCCCAGGTTCTGCGATTCATAAGCCCGGTTGAACTCACGTCGAATCGGCTCGGCCATTTCTGTCGCAACGAGGTTGATCCCGCTGGCCAGACTGTGACCTGCCCGCAGGGCTCGGCTAATGAGTTCAAGTGCCTCGGGCAGCTGCTGCCCGAATTTGGCCAGTCGACGTTTGCGGCGCCACATGGTCCACAACAGCGGTAAGAACAGGAACATCAGACCGACGACCGGTGCGATGACACTGGGTATGGCAGGGACGAGCAAGCAGGCGGTCGCGCCGCCGGCGGCCATGAAGGCCGACACAAGGATGAATCGCGATGCGTCCAAGGGCGAATCGGCTTGTGCGAGAAGCCTCGGCAGATTTCCAAAATGCGAGAGCATCTTCACGACGAGCGTCTTGGATTCGTCCAACGGCGAATTCAACAGATTCGACTCGGGCTGATTTATCCCGCGTCCGCCGGACGGTGCTTTGGCACCCGCCAGGACGTCCAGCCGATCCTCGACCGCGGTCGCGGTCTCGCCACGAAAGAAAACTGCGACCCCACCGACGAGGGCGGCGACTCCGATGAACGAAGTGACGACGACGATGATAGTAAGCATAACTTCTTCACCCAATCAGTTCGGCACGACGCGAACCGCCGTCCCGTCGGCGGTAGCCATGTGCGTGCTCTGTGTACGTCTTTTGCCCCGGGGCGGTCGCGTTTGGACCCGCCGTCCGACTCCTCTCGTTCAATCCACCATCAGAACTCGCTGCCGGAAGGCACTTGATGGCAAACGGACTCCGGCTGCTTCCAAGCGGCTCATGAAACTCGGTCGAATGCCCGTCGACTCAAAATGACCTCGAGCACGACCTGTCTCGTCAATTCCTTCCTGAACGTATTTGTAAATGTCCTGCATAATCACCGTGTCTTGCTCCATACCGACCACTTCCGTGATGCGCGTGACTCGGCGCGGTCCGCCCTGTAGACGATTCGACTGGATGATCAGGTGGACGGCACTCGAGATCTGTTGTCGCATCGCCTTGATCGGCATTTCGAACCCAGACATCATGATCATCGTTTCGAGTCGGGCGATTCCGTCACGCGGTGTGTTGGCGTGGATGGTAGTCAGAGATCCGTCGTGACCCGTGTTCATGGCTTGCAGCATGTCGAGCGTCTCGCCGCCACGGCATTCGCCGATGATGATTCGTTCGGGCCGCATCCGTAGTGCGTTGCGTACCAGATCGGTCGCCCCGATCGCTCCCTTGCCCTCGATATTCGGAGGACGCGTTTCGAGCCGAACGACGTGTTCCTGTTGCAGTTGCAACTCGGCCGCGTCTTCAATCGTCACAATACGGTCGCTATTCGAGATGAAACTCGAGAGCGTGTTGAGCAGAGTCGTTTTACCTGAGCCGGTACCGCCTGAGATGATGATGTTCAGGCGAGCCTTGATGGCACCTTCCAAGAGCATCACCATTTCCGGAGTGAATGCCTTGTAATTCAGCAGGTCCTCAAGTTTGAGCGGGTTGGAACCGAACCGGCGAATGGAAACGGCCGGGCCGTCCAAAGCCAGAGGCGGAATGATGGCATTGAATCGCGAACCGTCGGGCAACCGCGCGTCCACCATTGGGCAGACTTCGTCCACTCGGCGGCCGACCTTTGAGACGATTCGATCGATTATCTGAAGTAAGTGACCGTTGTCACGGAACTCGACTTGCGTCTGTTCCATCTTGCCCCGCCGCTCAACATACACCTGCTTCGGACCGTTTATCAGAATGTCACTGACCGAGTGGTCCTTCAGGATCATTTCCAGCGGTCCCAGGCCAAATGTCTCGTCCAGCACTTCTTCAATCAATCGTTCCCGCTCGTTGCGATTCAGGAACGTCTCTTCCGTATCGCAAAGATGCTCGACGACCAGCCGAATCTCCCGTCGGAGTACATCGCCTTCCAGTTCGCCGACCTTCGTCAAGTCGAGTTTATCGACGAGCTTACTGTGGATGCCTCTCTTCAGGGCGTCAAATTCTTCCGCTCTCGCCGCGTCAGGGGATCGTGTTACGTTCGATTTCATGGTGTTCGCTTTTCAACCTGATCGGGTCGCACTTGGGGGTATCAAGACTGGGTGACACGGCCGGAACAGAGGGCCGTTCCGGCGAAGTCACGCCGATCGCTATGTCTGATGCGACTGATGAACGCATCGCTTCAGTGAAAACATAGCTCACGGTTATTTGCTGCCGAGTTGAATTCCCGTGGCAAACTGGTCCGGACGGGAGGCGGAAGAGTGCCCGCACCATCGATACAATGCGAATCAACCGCAAGGAACGCACGAAGTACAGCTCATCGAGACCGTCGCCCGTGAAAAATATCCACCACGGGCAAGCTGCCCGTGGCAACGAAGCTGGTACCGGTGTCTCGGTAGCTGCGGGCACCGTTCGAGGGCAAGGTCGAGTGTTGGAATCGGGAGGGGCGGGTCAGGCTTTCGACTTCTTGCCTTTCCATAGGCTGAACCAGCTGCCTTTGCTTCCTTCTTCATCACCCTCGGTCGCCGGGCCATGTCCGGAGACCTGTTCGGCCAACCCGACAATGGACTGAGTGATTCCGGCTCGGGGCGCTTGTTGGACGAGCGGAATGCCATTATTGCGCATTTCGACCATGACTCGGTAATCGTTAGGCAGTTGCCAGAAGATATCTCGCCCGATCGTTTCCTGAGCTTTTTTGAGGCTGATATGACCGTTGTCGAGCCCGACCCGGTTGACCACAACGCGAACTTTTTCCTTAAGGCCTTCGACTTCTTCGAAGGACATCATGAGCCGCACGACATTTCGCAGGCAGGGGAGGTCGAGTTGAGTGACGAGCAGGACATCCTGAGCGGCCGCGAGGGCAGTCATATCGACCGCGTTGTAGGATTTTGAGATGTCGATGAGGACATGGGAAAAGGTCGCCTTCAGTAACCCGAAAACGCGTTGCAGGTCCGCCGGCGTGACGAGCGGAATATCCTGCAGCTGCACTGGGCGCGGGAGCAGGTAGAGGCCGGACATATGTTTGGTCATGGACCGTTTGAGCAGCGTGAAGTCGAGTCGCGATATATTCTGAACGACATCGACCAGCGTATAGTCGGGAATCGTATCGAGGAATACGTCGGCATCACCCAGCGAGAGATCGAGATCGACGATGGCCACGCTGTTATTATCGTCGGCAGCCAGCACACACCCCAAGTTGACGGCAAGGCTGGTCGAGCCGACGCCGCCGGTGGCCCCGGCCACGGCGATCATGCGGCAGCCACGGGACCGGCCCTCCTGATTACCTCCGCGCTGAGATCCAATCCGCTCGAGCGCACCGATCAGGTCTTCGATTCCGACCGGGTGGGTCAGAAACTCCTTGGCCCCGGCCCTCATGGCTTTCAGGATCGACTGACCGTCGGTGCTGCTGCTGACCACAAGGATGCTGCAGTCGGGCGCACTTTGCCTCAGGTCCTCGAGTAATCGAATGGCCTTTTCGTAATCGGCGTCAATACCGACGACGCCGATATCGGGGCTGGTCTGACCGACGATGTCGGTGAAAAACTCATACCGCGATGATTCGGCTTCGAGCCAGCACATGTCCATGCCCAGGAACATGGCTTTGAGCGATTCCCGCGTCGCGTCATTTGGGTCGACGATGGCCAGGCGCAAGACGTTGGACATAGTGTTGGCTTTCTAACCCGTCCCGGTTCGGGGCACGAACGACTGGTTTCAGTTACTTTTAAGAATGGTCACAGTTGGTTTTATCATCATTTCAACTCGTCGTAACCGACCGGGCCAATGAGGGTTGGTTTCTTTCCCGGAGCGGCCACGGAGTTTGGACGGCTGCTGATCGAGGCCCGAACGGGTCCCTGTTTTTGGGAATTATGACCGGTCGGTCGACTGGCCTGTCGGACCTTGAGTGATCCCCGATTGGCCGAGGCATCGTAGCCGGCCGGGGCCGGCGTCGGGCCGGCCGTGGGCACGGTCGAGTCGATCACGGTGCCATGGGCGGGATGCCCGCTCTGGCAACTCGAACAGGAACCATCCGGGCAGCATTTGGGCACTTCGATATAGTCACGGAAGTAGAGTTCGACGTCGTTTGGCGATGCAGTCGACTGACCGGGGCCGCACGCGGGAATTTCGTGGGGGTCCGCCGCCTCGACAAACTCGGGCGTGACCATGATTAACAACTCGACCTCGTTCTGTACTTCCTGGACTCGACGAAACGGCGCACCGAACCAGGGCAGATCGGCCAGCCAGGGAATTCCCCGATCCTGCGCTTCCACACGGGTCTGGATGAGCCCGGCGAGTGCGAGTGTTTGTCCGGCTTTCATCTCGACGGCCGTATCGACCCATCGAGTACGGAGAGCAGGTACGCTGACGCTATTAATCACGACGCTACGTGACGGATCAATCTCGCTGACCTGCGGGCGGACCTCCAACCTGAGGTTGCCGTTGCCCAGCACGATCGGAACGAAATCGACGCGTGTACCGTATTGGCGGTATTCGATTGACACGGTCCCGAGGCTCTGCGGAACGATGATCGGGAATTCGCCGCCCGAATTAAAGCTCGCCGGACGTCCGCTGACTGTCACCAGGGTCGGCTCGGCCAGGACCTTGATCAGGTCGTTTTGTCGCAGTGCTTCGATGAAACCGTTGAACGAATGGTTTCCGTCAACGATACCGAACCGGACGGTGTCGCCTCCAGTTGCCGCGAAGGACCCGGCTGTGGCACCTCCCGCGACGAGCCCGCTGACGCTTTGCACGACGAAGTCACTTCCGTCGAAATAGGTCCAGTCGAACCCGGCGGACCGCAACTTGGTTCGGGAGACTTCCATGACCTTGGTCTTAAGGAGGACTTGTTGAACTCCACCGATGGTCAGGTTATTGATCACGCTGGGGTAATAGTCTTCGGCCATGCGGACGATGCTGGCCACCGTGGCCGGGCTGGGAACATAGCCGGTCAGGTAGACGCTGTTCGCCAGTGGTCGCACTCGCACCGATGCGTCCGGAAACTCCGACTTGATCAGCAGTTGGAGTTGACGGGCGTCGGGAATGACCGACACGTCGACCGTATAGAGTTGTTGATTCTCGTCCCACACGTTCAATTGAGTGACGCCTGGTCGGAGGGCCGACAACTGAACCTGGTTTGGCGAGATGGGAGCAGCTCGGACAATTTCCGGGTTATTGACCAGCAGCCGCGGGATCTTGTACTTGAGAGTCAGAATGCGACTGGAAGCGACGACCATTTCCAGACGCTGTGACGCGCCGTCGATACGGAACGTGACCTGCTCGGTCGGACCCTGTTGGGCCTGCGACGGAGATTGAACGCCAAGCCATGAAGCCAGAACAATGGCCAAACCGATCGTTACGGGCGACGTAGCCCATCTTTGTCTAAACATCCGTGTACATCCTTGCGTTATGTAGGAAACGCGTTCAAATCATCCATGAGCGGGCACCCACTCCCGCCGCACCCAAACTAGTGGCCCCCTGGCTCAGCTGCCCCGGCCACGACGTTTCATCTCCTTCAGTCTCCGTCTCCCTGCCCATCGTTTTGTCCGTCCGATCCCGTGCCGTCCGGTTCCGTGTTGCCATTTGTGTCCTGCCCGACCTTGCTCGATCGGCTCGGATTGCCCAGCGCCCAACTTTCGGTCGACGACGAACCGGATGGTGATCCCGTCCGAGTCGTCGAGGGTCGATTGGCAGATGTTTCGTCGGGCAAAGTGCCCTCTTCTTCCCACGTGAATCGGGTGCCGCCGTCGGGCGTCATGATCATCATTTCCCAAGCCGGTCCGGCCGGTTCCTCGACCACCGAAACCGGTGTGCCTTTGGTCGGCGTGCTTTGGCGGCTTCCATTATTCAAGCCGGCAAGGAACTTCATGAACCCACCGGTTTCATTCGGAGTATTCCGTGTCGACGGCGAGTGATCCTCGTCGGCATTCTCGGCCTGTGACCCAAAGAGGGATTCGACAGTGGCCGTTTCGGTGAGCGCCGATTCCGGATCGTCATTCGGTCGCCTCAGGACCAACCGGAGCGTTCCGAGCTCGGCGGCCAGCATCAACTTGGCGACCTGTTCCTGCTTGACCAAGACCGAGATCGTCTTGGCGACAATGA
The DNA here is from genome assembly GCA_964395615.1 of uncultured Pirellulaceae bacterium. Lineage (GTDB taxonomy): Bacteria > Planctomycetota > Planctomycetia > Pirellulales > Pirellulaceae > CAYNDU01. Next base: position 13,827 of record CAYNDU010000057.1, read on the forward strand.
CGCTCCCGTCATTATCCGTCTCCTGCTCGGTTTCGGAGTTGACGGCAAAGACGCGGACGTTTCGCAGAATCTCTCGAGTGCCCGTTTTCGGAATGTCATTGCTTGCGCGAAAATAACCGTAAATGTCGACCCGGTCACCCGGTTTGATAAGGCCGGAGACGGCGGTGTCCATGCGCACACTGAGGCTGCAGACCCGGTGCCCCTCGGGGATTTTCACGGCAGGTCCACGAATCTCGACTGCCAGTTTTCGGCGTAGAATGGGTTCGCCCTCATACATCCGGCTACGGGCAAACTGCTCGTTGATGTTTTTCAAGTCGACCAGCGAGCCTTCAGGAATCTTGGATTTTGGCCAATCCTCCAGTCGCACATTCTCGGCACTCAACTGCTCGTTGACGTCGATGTCGTTGGCTGCTACGTAGATCTGCACCGTTTCCACTTCACCATTGCCGCCGTTCTTACCGCGGTCCATGACCTGGCTGATGGCAATGGACGCGACCAGACCGCAGCCTAGTGCGATGAGAATGAGAACCATCGATTTCGCACGCATCGTATTACCTCAGTACTTCGACGCTAGTTTTCATATTCGCCCCGGCCAGTGCCGCTGACGATATCGAGTTGGCGATACCGGCTGCCTACACTGACCACCTCGCTGCCGCGCGTGTGGACCAGGTTCCGCACGTTGTTGTCCGAACGGCACTCTTCCACGGTCGTTCGTTCTACTGGACACTCTCACGCCGCATGACGGTCGTGGCCGAAAGCGTTCGTCCCCCAAGATACATTGGCGATGGAAGCCAACTTACTTGACTAAATCCGATATCGACCGATACGGTCACCGGATCTCCAAAGGCTGCGTCCTGCGGATTAGTCGGAGTAACCGTTACGTTCGCACCTGCAATGGATCCGGCCGTCAAATAGTCGTTCACGACCGTGACCACATCCGCGTTGGTCGTGCCGTCCAGAACGGCTCGTCGGGCTCCCTCGCGTGACGCATTCGTGATGACCTGTTGCACCATGACCATGCGCCCATACTCAATCATGCCAAAAACCAGTAACAGGAAGATGGGAGCGACCACCGCGAATTCCACAGCCGCCGCGCCTCGTCGGTGTTTTCGGAATGATCGGTAGAGTCTGTCCACCTTCCTGTCGTTGAGCGTCAATTCTTGTGAATTGTCTCTATTTCCACCAAAGTCGCTGAATTCACGTTGGAAGTCTGCAGTGGTCATACCAACATCCCCATCCAGGCAAAGTAGGCAATGGTGCCGATCGCGATAGGAATTCCGTACGGTAGCAACAGCATCGAGCTCTTGCGCTCTGCCGCAATTTCGGACAGTTGATTCGGATCCCGAATAGTCAGGATCTCCGATACAATCATCCAAAACTGACTCGCATGTTTTGACCAGGCACGCCTTAAAAGGACCATGCCCACCGCCAGAACGGCTCCGACGACGGCCGTGGCACAGAAGGCGTAGACCGTATGCGAGACATGGACCCAGGCTCCAATTCCGGCCATGAGTTTCACGTCACCGGCTCCCATACCCCCAATGGCGTAGGCGGGTAATAGGAGTCCCAGGCCGACGGCCGTTCCAATCAAGCTCCATTGAAGTCCAAACCACCAGCCTTCGCCGGCGCCGACTGACGCCACGACGCTGTAAACCCAGCCGCTGATGATCATGGAAAAAGTCAGCCAGTTCGGAACTTTTAATTCAAAGCCGTCAATAACGGCTGCCAGGATCAGGAACAGGGTCACTGTCCAGATCGGCCAATGGTCCACGAGCGATTGTCCAAATGCTGTCAGGTAGTCCATGCTTTCCACCTTTCTTTGCTTTCTCAACTCCGTTTCGTCGGCGAGCGCCGAGCGAACCGTTTTTTTTTGCGATGCGGAGGGGTGATGCCTGCCGAGTGCTTTGTCCATTTTTATTTTTGGGGTTGGCCAAATCCGAAATTGTCGCCA
>CAYNDU010000058.1:0-15743 GCA_964395615.1 uncultured Pirellulaceae bacterium
ATAGCGCCATGATGATGAGGCGTTCACGTCCAACAAGACGATCTTCGCGCGACCCCAGATGCGATCGCGTTCACCCGAGACCAACGTGTTCGCGCTAACAAGTTTGCGCGTGACGTATGGGAAATCGTTCGCAACCGAGGTTGCCGAAACCAGAAGTTTCGTCGCGAGTATCCGATGCCACTCCGTTCACGGCCTTGGCCGTGAACGGTTACGTGCCGAGTTACCTTCCGGTGCACGGCTTCTTGGCGTCGGATCAACGGGTATCGCTCTATTTTGCTCGCACGTCGTAGCACATGAGCCGATCGTGGGATCGCAGGTAGAGGCGTCCATCCTGGATCACGGGGTGCGCCCACGACTTGCCTGAGGTGACGGCTGCGGTGAACATTCCTCTCGGCTCGAACTTCTTAGGATTTGCCGCCAGCAGGGCGACCCGTCCGTCTTTCTCGTATCGAAAGTAGAGCTGCCCGTCGGCATACAAAACGGCCGCCGATCCACCGGCCTTGACCGAACGCATCCACTCGCGCTCTGACCACGTGATCTTGCCTGTCAGGAATTCGATACAGACCGGCGTGCCCATGTTCTGCCCACTTCCACCATAAAGATAATCGCCCACCAGAACCACGCCACCATGGTGGTTTTCAAACTCCTTGGGCGACAGGTAATAGACCTCTTCGGCCTCGAACTGATTGCCGTTCTTAGTGATTTTCAGCAGCGCGCTACCCGTCTTGTAGCTGGTCGTAACAAAGACATGGTTACCCCTTACGATGGGCGACGGAATGTTGGCTACCTTGTTGGCGATGCGGTTGTATCCCCACAGAAATCTTCCGTCTTCGGCGGCAACCGAAATGGCGCCACGGCCGAGAATCGTAAGGTACTGCCGCACCCCTTCGATATCCGCCGCGACCGCTGACGCATAACCGGCACCGTCCTTGCCGCGGTCACCCATCGATGGCAAGTGTGTCTTCCAAATCACGTCTCCAGTCTGCTTGCTCAACGCCACCAGGCCGGCTTCGTTAGCACCAGGAGTGCAGATCACTCGGTCCCCGTCGACCAGGGGCGATTCGCTCCAACGCCAACCCGACATCATGGTACCCCCAAAATCCCGCTCCAGGTTGCGCTTCCATACCAGGCGCCCCGTGTCCGCCCGAAGGCAGACCAGGTCGCTGGCGGTCCCGAGCGCGTAGAGTCGATCGCCGTCGATGGTCGGTGTGCAACGTGAGCCGTCTTTGTGCGGTGGCCCGATCCGAGTGGTCCAGAGCCGGCGGCGCGAGGCGAGGTCAAAGCAGATCACGAATTGGCTCTGGTCGTCACCGGAACCCAAATCGCCCATTGTGTAGATTCGTCCTTTGGCGATGGAGATGCTCGAATAGCCGGTCCCGCAACCGTCGAGCTTCCAAAGAAGCTGCGGTCCATTGTCCGGGACCCGCTGCATCAGTCCCGTTTCGACGCAAACTCCCGACCCGTCCGGACCACGGAAATGAGGCCAGTCGGCACGTGCACCGGAAACCGGCACGAGCTGGAGGATGCCGGCTAACAAGCAAGCCGACGGCACCAGGGATTTGGCGGGGAAGTGTCTCAAAATGCTCACGGTGGGTCCCTTTCTTTGTAACCGTGAACGGCCGAGGGCCGTGAACGGCTACCATTCGATTACTTAGATTCAGCACTCATCAAGTGTTCCTGCTCGGGCGCGTGTAGTCGACACTGGAAGATCAGAAGACATTCAGCGCCCGACGTCGTCGGCGCGTCCGTATGCAACGATGAACGTCCCCATCCTATTCCGGTGATGAATAGAGCGCGGCGCAGGGTTCCCGCCGCGTTCCCTGATCGTCGGTTACCGAGAACTTCGCGGGACCCCATAACGTCACGCCGGCGTAATCACCTTGCTTGTTCAGCAGGTAGAATTTCAGGCCGAACTTCGGACGGCCCTGCTCGTCCTGAAGATCCCGTCGATGGCAATGGCTGGCCACCCGTCGACAAATCTCGAGTCCGGCGTCTCGCGGAGACATCCCACCCCGCATCAACTCGACCGCAGCAAAGCTGCACAAGTTCTGAAGATTGGCCTCTCCGCGCCCCGTACTTCCGCACGAACCAATCTCGTTGTCAACATAAAGTCCGGCTCCGATGATCGGTGAATCGCCGACACGTCCGGGAATCTTGAACGCCAGCCCGCTGGTCGTTGTCGTGCAGGATATCTCGCCGCGCTGGTTCATCCCGGCACAATGAATGGTTCCCGTTGGACGCCGGAAACGGTACCGGACTTGCCCCGCGACCCGCTCGATGGTCGAATGCCGACGAAAAAAGGCGGTCGTGTCGTCGTCCGCCGTCTCGTCCTCCCGATTCAGCCAATCGTCTTTATTCGATAGATTCTGCTTCCAACGCAACCACAAGCGCCGAGCCCGGTCGGTCAAGAGATTGGTCTCTTTGAATCCAACGGCGCGGGCGAAACGCAAGGCACCCTCGCCGACCAGCAATTCATGGTCGGTCAATTGCATGACCTTCAGGGCAACCTGTGCCGGATGGATGATGTTCCTAAGCGAGGCCACACTTCCGGCGCGATGGCGGGGGCCGTGCATGACGGCCGCATCGAGCTCCACAACCCCATCCTCGTTCGGCAGACCACCATACCCGACCGAAGTATCCTTTGGATCGGCCTCGACCAATCCGACGCCCTTTACGACGGCCTCAAGTGTGTCGTGGCCTTTCTTGATCAACTCGAAAGCGGTCTTCGTGGCCTCCAGACCGTTGAGCGACGAGATCACTCGGATCGGAAAAGAACCGGACGTAGGTCGTGCTGCTTCTTGACTCGGAACCTCCCGTGCGCGCCCCGTTCCTTGGTCGCCGTTCGTCACTTCCGGCCAGGCGGTTGCAGCAGCGCCCAGGGCTGCTGCCGAAAGAAGCGTTCTTCGAGGGAAACGTGGATTACTCATTGATCTTCACTCGCCTTAAGATATACGTCATGAAGCGGTAACGGCCGCGCTCCGAATCCGTGACATTCGCCTGTCGCTACCCCGACAATGCCCACGTTACTTCACCCACCGACCGATTGCAACGCGACGAACCCTCGGGATGGGGGTCCGTGACGGTGTGGGTCCGGCGAGAAGGGGCCCTCCCGATCGGCTGTTGCAAAACAGGGGGCATGAAACAGGGGACATGAAAAAAGGGGGCACGGCCGTTGGCCGTTGCCCCCTCTTGCTACTGGGATGCGGATTCAGAATCCCTCTCGGATCAATGTCAGGCTCTAGTCATCATCATCGTCGTCATCGTCGTCCTTCAGTCGCTCGACGAGCCTGCGGATCTGCTTGAGTTCGGCTTCGATTGTCTTCAGTCGCTTCGCCACATCCGACGGGGCCTTTGCTGCTTTGCTGAGCCGCAGCGCGGCGACTCCGTGCGCGGCGTGCACAGGCGCCTTGACCCGCTTGCCAACGGAAAAGGCCGTACTCTTCTGATCGGGTCGTACGACCATCACGCGAGCCTGGACCTGCTTCTTGTCGCCGTCGGAAGTGATGATCACATTGTTCTTCGGTGAAGACAGATCGACCGTCCGGGCCTTCCCATCCTCGCCGACAAAAATGGCATGGCCTTTGACAGACATCGTCTTCGGTCCATCCTTGTCGTCCGACCTGATCTCGATTCGCCGTACCTGGACTTTGTGTTCAGCGTCCTTGTGGTCGCCGTCTCCCTTCTTCGCTACGACGACGTGGGCGAGACCCGATGCGTGACCCGCGTGAGGCTGGCCCTCGACCTTGATCTGGTTGCCGTCAATTCGAACGGTAAAGACTCGAGGATGGCCCTTCGAGTCACCCTCTTGATCCACACCAATGGCGAAAGCCATGGCCTTTCCGGATCCGCACATGGGGCAGGCGCCGCTGTTCTTGGCACCCTTACCATCAACCTGCACATGGACTTCGACTTCCTTCTCGATGCCGTCGTGCGAGTGAACGTGTTCGCCGGCCACCTTCGTGGCATGCTCCAACTTGCTTGCGGAAACGGCCCGCCGAATATGCTCGACGCGCGCCGATGTCGTATGTGCTTTCTGAACTTCCTGCAACTTCTTTTGCAGACGAGCCTTAATCGATTCGGGCATATTCTCCATTTTTTCATGCAGAGCGCGCTTGATCGCGTCGGCGACGTCCGCATCGGCTTTCTTGACATCGGCTTTCTTGACATCGTCCTTTTGGACTCGTACGACGATCTGATGGTCTTTCTTGGCCGGCTCCTTCTTTTCGTCCGCCTGGGTCGGTCGATTTAACAGCAGGGCCAGACAGGCGACGCCCATGGCCCAACCGGTGACGTGAGTAGAACAAGATTTCATTCGTACGGCTCCCAAGATTCTCAGTTAGTTGCTGACCCGCCAGCAGGCGGGCCGTGATCGCTCGGCTCCCCCGTTTACACTAGTTGCTGTTTCCGCGAAAGTCGAATTCTTTCGCCAGGGTCGCCCGATTTTCCAATCCGGTCCGTTACCGCCCGTAGACGGCCACCCAGTAGCACCGCCCGCCGGCACTCACCGAGTAGCCAAATCCGGCCAAAGGAGCTCGGCTCGTCATGTTCGCCCAGTGCCCTCCGCTATGCCGCCAGCCCTGGAAGACGGCCGCGACCGAGCTGTACCCCACGGCGATATTCTCCGAAACCATGCCGGGATAGTCGTATCGGGCCGCTCGGCCCGACGGACCACCATTCGCGTAATGACTGAAGTTGCCTGTCCGGGCCATGTAATTGGCATGGTCCTGGGCCGCCATCGTCAGCTCGGGCGACATCTCTTGAGCCGGCAGCCCAACGGTTGCCCGCATCCGGTTGTTCTCCACCAACATGTTCACCAACGTCGGGTGCTCATGCAACGGTGGTTCGGCTACCTCCGATACGAGTGTGAACTGAGAAAATACGACGAAACTCGCTAAACACATCGAACCCATGTTACGCTCCCTCTGCTCGTTTCCTTCCACTGTTCCTGAAATACTCAGCTCTTCGCACCCCGCCCATCCGCAATCACGGGCCGTCGTCATCGCCAAAACGAACATCGATGCGATTGCCGTCAGCCCCGAGCGATCGGTGGAAACCCATCGGCCGCTTAAGCCCTCTCCGTTGATACGCTAAATGGAAGGGCCTGCATGGATAATTAGGGGGGATGGTGAGACTTTGCGGGCCGTTGAGTCTGGCAGATCGGACCGAAAGTACAAGTCACCCGAATGGTGGGTGATCTTCGTATCAGAGGGGGGCATGCATGAGCGGAGCGGATCAGCGGGTGGAAGCCGCTGGGCGGCGATTCGAGACGGGCCGATCGGCGGCTGGGACTGCCGCGCGGCGGGCATCCGCTGCTCTGCCTTTTTTCTTGGAGGCGGCCGCCGCCGGCTCGCGCGTCCGGAGCATGGCGTCGGCCATCTGGTAGGCGTAAGCTGCCATCTCGTCCTGGCGCTCGGTCTCGGTCATCGCTCGATCGGCCTGGACTTTGAGCCCTTTGCTCATCACGCCTTGCATGGCGGCCACGGCGATCCAGTCACGCATCGTGATGCCCGTCTGTCGAGCATCTGCGGGAACGGGAAAAGCGGCTACCGGGTCGGTCATCGTGTGGTTCCTCGTTAGGGATGACAGCTAGAATACGTTCCGCTGCCGCCGCAAGTACTCTGGCGACTTCTACTCCGGCGACGTGCACCGGGGAGGCTCGGTCTGTTTCGCCTACCAAACCTAGCATTTCCCTGAGGGTTGCGAACGATAGAATGAGACGTGCAACAATTGATCTGAGTTGGGGGTCTGCGGGATTTATCGCTCGTATCGGACGCCCCGAATAAGGATGCTCACCAAAGGACGCCCATAACTGGCAGCAGAGAACGAATAGATGGTTTGGCGCGGCGACCGCCCGCCGCGGCATTTTTGGGGCCCGGCGTATTTGACGCACGGTCCACCGATGTCGTTGACGTGAAGAATATGCATGTGCAACCGTCATTAACTTAGGAACCGCTAATGGAAGATCCATTCATCGACCCCGTTCGAATCGCACCGGTCGATCTGCTGAGACGCTCGGCGTCAATGCTGGGTGACCAGTATTGGCTGTTCGTGGCGATCGCACTGGCCGGAATGGTCATCAGCTCCATTGTCCCGCTGGGCATTCTCAAGGGGCCCATGATGTGCGGAATGTACCTTTGCGTTTTCAACCGGATGCGTGGGAAGAAGGTCTCCTTTGAGGGGCTCTTCGAAGGATTTGATTTCTTCCTGGAAAGCCTCATCGCGACGTTTCTGATGGCCCTCGTACCGTTCATCGTCATTCTTCCCATGGCCGCCCTGATACTCGGCTCAATCATCGCTGCCGCGGTTAGCGGTCAAGCGTCACCGATCTGGATTTTCCCCCTTTCCATTGGAGCCGGCATTGTTTCCGTCGTATTGACCACACTCGTCTCAACCCTGTTCCTTTTCACCTATCCCCTGATTTGCGATCGACAAATGTCGGCACTGGCCGCGATCCGAGAGAGTTGCGTTATGGCGCTTGCCCATTTCATGCCCTTGCTGGTGACCGTCATCGTGTTTGGGATTGCCGCTGTTCTCGCTTCTCTTCCCTGTGGGATTGGGACCATCTTTCTGGCTCCCGTATTCTTGGGTGCCGTTGGACTGTTGTACGAGGATCTGTTTGGGGGACCGCGTGAAGAACCTGGGCGGCAAAACAAGTTGGGCTGAAGAACGGGCGGGGGGTCGGCGGTCGGTAATCGGACGGTACGCACGGGCGCTTCAGAATCGTCTTATTTCTAGCTGGACAGTTGTTTGCGGAAGCGGCCGATACTGATCCAAAGGACGAACAGGCAGCAGATGGTCAGGCCTCCGATCCAGGGGACGAGGTCGGCCAGGTCGGCGCCGCGCAGGACGATCCCACGAAGGATTTCTATGAAATACGTTACGGGGATGGCGAAGGTCGCCAGGTAGATCGGGACCGGCATCTCGCTACGTGGGAAGACGAAACCGGACAGCAGCACGGACGGGAGCATGATCACGAAGGCGAATTGCACGGCTTCGAGTTGGGTGCGTGCCACGGTCGAGACGAGCAGGCCGAGTCCCAGCGAGCAGACCATGAACAGCATGGACAGGACAAGCAGCAAGGGAATGCTTCCGTGAATGGGAACGTGAAAGACGTACAACATCACGAGGATGACGATCAGCACCTCGACGAACCCCACAATCGCGTAGGGCGACAACTTGCCAAGAAGAAGGCCCGAACGGCCAACCGGTGTGACAAATAGTTGTTCGAGCGTACCGAGTTCGCGTTCGCGCACGACGGCGAAAGAAGTGAGAAAGAGCGTCACTAGTTGCAGGATGATGCCGATCAGGCCGGGCACAAAGAAGTGCGCGCTTTCCAGGTTTGGATTGTAGAGCAACCGAGATTGAACAGTGATTGGCAGCGTGCTATTGCCGTCCGGTCCGCGGGCAGGGGCGAACTGAGTGGCTTCCCCTTTTTGTCGAGCCGTTTGCATCGAGAGGTTCAGTCCCAATAGATTGGCCGTGTTCATGGCTGTCGTAGCGACCTGCGAGTCGCTTCCATCGATCAGGACTTGGACTGAGGTCTCCCGGGCCTGGACCAGCGAATCCGAATAATCGGGCGGAATTCTCAGGCCAACCTTTGCTCGGCCCGACGTGAGTGCTCGATGGAAGGACTCCTCGTCCTGGACCTGTTCGAGTAGGTGAAACCGACGCGTATTGACGAAGGCCTCGACAAGACGGCGACTGGCGGACCGACCGTTGTGGTCCAGAACGACCAGTGGAATATGCTCGATCTGTGTGTCGATTGCATATCCGAAGATGACCGTTTGCATGACAGGAACAACCAGCATGAAGAAAAGGGTCGCCGGTTGACGGCGGATGTGTGCAAATTCCTTCACCATGACTGCCAGCATGCCATCGGTGGTGCGCCCAACCGCTGCTGATCGGTTGACGTTTTCAATGGCCGGCCGAGTGGGCTCGGTGCCGACCAGGTCGGCTGATTCGGTTGTATCCACCTGACTCGGCATGCCAGGGATGGGTTCCGTGTCGCGGTGATCTTGCTCCGATTCCATCACATGCGCCGCGTCGGTGAGTGTACGGCGAGTCGCATGGTCGACGGCGTGCGTTTGCCGGGAATCCTGTTCTGCTCGTTGCGTGAGAGTGACGAAGACATCTTCGAGCGATGGAGTGATCGGCCGCAGCTCGACACCCTCCGGTTCGCTCGTCACGGTCTTCACGAGTCGTTCCGTGATGCAATGTTCGGTGACGAGCAGGTGGAGCGTTTCGCCGAAGAGCGTGGCGTCTGCGACGCCTTCGACGGACCGAATCGCCTTCAAGTGCCGGGCCGGATCGGTCGTTCGAAGTTCGAATCGGCGCATCCCGATCGGAGTGACCTCGGGGAGCCGTTTGAGCTGCTCCGGCTGGCCGCACATAAGCAAGCGCGACATGTAGATATACCCGATGTCGGTACACCGCTCAGCTTCATCCATGTAATGCGTCGTGACGAGCAGCGTGACGCCGTCGGAGGCCAATTGAAACAGCAGATCCCACAAGTGTCGTCGCGCCACCGGATCGATTCCGGCAGTCGGCTCGTCGAGGAAGAGCAATTCCGGCTCGTGGATCAAGGCACAGGCCAAGGCCAGACGCTGCTTCCATCCACCCGACAATGTAGCCGCGCGCTGGTCAAGCCGATCAGTCATCGACACAAGGTCCATCACCGCCCGAATTCGCTCGTTCAGCCGGTTCGTCGACAGCCCATAAATACGACCATAGAACGCCAGATTCTCGCGAACGGAAAGATCACCGTAAAGGCTGAACTGTTGGGACATGTATCCCACTCGCCGCTTGATCTGTTCCGACGCGGACCGCACGTCATAGCTCAGCACGTTCGCTTCACCTTCAGAGGGAGGCAGGATGCCGAGTAGCATACGAATAATGGTCGACTTGCCGCTCCCATTTGGGCCGAGCAGGCCGAAAATCGCGGCTCGCCGAATCTGAAAGCTGACGTCCTGCACGGCCGTCAACTGGCCGAAACGCCGAGTCAGGCCGCGGGCATCCACGACGGAGTCAATCATCAACGGGCTCCGACTGCGAGAGTTCGAGCGTCGCCGACATACCGGGTCTCAACAGACGCTCGGAGTTCTTTATTGCGACCTTCATGCGAAAGACGAGTTTGGATCGTTCTTCAGGCGTCTGGACATTGCTGGGTGTGAATTCCGCTTGTCGGGATATGAATGTCACGGTTCCCGGGAACACTCGATCGGGAAACGCATCGACCAGAACATTGAATCGTTGGCCGACCTTGATCGCGACCCGGTTCTGAGGGACGTAGGCGCGCACCCACAGGTCTTGGAGGTCGACCAGGGCAAGGACGGGGGCCGAGGGAGCAATCAGGTCCCCTTTCTGCAAGACCAGGGCGTCAACCGTGCCATCGAGCGGGCTGACGATCTTCAACTCATCGATTTGCCGATTGATCGCATCGAGCGCATGTTGGGAAGCGTCGCGGGCCGCGGCGGCCGCACGGATATCCTCGGACCGATATCCCTTCGCGTTCAGTTGCCAGCCTGCCCGCGCCTCGGCCACTCGAGCCGATGCCTGAACCAGTTCTTCCTGACGCGTGCCGGCGAGCAGCAGATCAAGTTCCTGCTCTCGCAGCACCACATTCGCCGATGCGCTTTCTAACTCCTCGCCCGCTCGATCCAGCTCGTCAGCCGTCGTGGCCCCTCTTTCGCGAAGCGACCGGACTCGATCGTGCGATCGAGCCGCGAGCGTCTGCTGAGCATGGGCGGCAGCGAGCCGAGCTCGAGCCACTTCGATCTCCTGTTTTCGCGGTCCGTTTTTCAGCTTGTCATATTCGGCCGTCAATTGGTCCAGGCGGGCCTTCGCTTGAGCCACTTCTTCTTCGCGATACCCTTTCGACAGTCGCTCGTATTCGGCTTCCTTGGCTGCCAGCGCCGCCGTCGCCTCGCGCCGACGTTCGATCAGATCGTACGGCTCGAGTGTCAGTAGCAGTTGCCCATCCTCCACCTTCTCGCCTTCTGCCACGCGCACGCTTTCCACGCGCCCGCCGACTCGAGATCCAACCCGAATTTCATCGGCCTCCAGGATGCCACTGACGGTATCACTCGTCGGGCGCAACTGGCTGTAGGCGATGGCTGCGACAAGCGCCGCGATCACGATCGTGAAGCCGATGATTTGACGAGCCATAAGAGTGCCTGCTGATAGGTGTGATCGGGCCGCAAACGCCTGGCCTGGCCAAATGCCTATATCTCTTGAGGCAGCCGCGGCAGCGTACGCGAGATCGACAGATCCGACTCGCTTAAGTCTATGACTTGTGGCTCGGATGACAAGTCGCTGCGATCCCACACTTCGAGAATCGGGCGGTCGTACTTGGCGGCATTTGACCGAATCACCTTCCCGACCATTTGGCCCCCAATAGCGACGAACGATCCGAGTGGAAAAAGACTGATCGTCTGCAACAGGGCTCGGACGGACGACGGATCGAACATCCCTTCTTGGACCTCCGCCAGAAGTACCTTCACGGCATGGTAGGGTTGTAAACCCGGCCGATGAGGCCGAGGGCTGACCAGTGCCACATAGGCATCAGCCAGTCCGGCGATCTTGGCCAGGTCATGAATGTCGTCTGCCTTTCTCCCCCTCGGGTAACCGCTCCCGTCACACCGCTCGTGCAACTGGTAAATGACCATTTGGGAAGAAACCGGAAGGTGGTTCAGCTCGGCGCTCAGAAGCTCGAGCGAATAAATCGGGTGCCGGGTGACCTCTTGAAATTCGGCATCGGTTAATTCTCGATGGTCCTGATACCTTGATCGGACCGCCAGCCGCATGCCTATGTCGTGCAAGAGACAGCCGATCCCCAGTTCGACCAGCGTTTTTTCATCCAATTCCAGCTGAATTCCCAAGGCGATTGCCAACGAAGCCACGTGCACGCTGTGGCGAGTTGGAAACTCGTGGAAGAACGGATTGATTCCCAGGCAAGTAAACAGGTCGACGTCGTCGGCCGCTCGTTGAAGGGCGGACGAGGCGAGTCCCCATAGATGCTCGATGTCCGCTTTCCGTTCGTCCATCAACGCGTCACTGGTTGTCGCCAGGTCTTCCACCGATTGCTCGTGAGCCTCCGCAAATCGCGTGATCAATTCGGCCTCGTACCGATCCGTGCCGTGGGTTCGGATCTGTTGCCGAAATGCTTCTTGTGAGGCCGTAAGGCGCAGGTTGTGACCACCATCAATTCTTCGGTCCAGATCACTGCTGCCCGGGGACCTTAACGAACACCGCACGCTCCGCCGGACGCCCACCCCATGTTTGGCCGTGCCTTGCGGTTGATAGGCGTAGAGTCGAGCCAGATCACGTTGACTGACGATGACCGAACGGATCCCCCGTTTCTTCATGCGGTCGAGCAAGTCAGCCGTTATCGCAACGCCTGCCCCCAGCAGCTTCGTGTTCTGCCGGTCGTAGATCGGAGCTCCAAGGGCGGTGCCGATCGGCAACACCGACGTTGAAACCGTCCGAAAAGTCTCGCGGCCTTGCCCCATTTAACTCAACCCGTGGCAATCGACGATGAATCTCAACTATCCCAATGACCTTTATCGGTCAATGGCACACGGCCTACTTCGTCAGACTTGAAGAAATGTGATCGTTCGGACGCGGATTGTGATGTTTCCATTGCGTCGCCGTCGCCCGTCCCGCCCGCCGCGATTCCATCGAACGGCTCGCGTCCTCAGGCCATCAGTGACGATCCGCGTGGATCGAAGCCGTCGGAGCCGATTCTCTGCCGACGCAGCGATCCAATCGTCGTCAATCGTCAGCCAGGTCGACGCGAACTTGAAGAATGGCGTTTTCTTTGCGGAAAAAGGCGTCAAGAATCGCCGGGTCGAAATGAGAGCCACGTCCTCTCAACATGAATTCGACGCACTGCTCGAATGGGAAAGCCTCTTTATAGGGACGTTTGCTGCTGAGTGCGTCGAAGACATCGGCAACGGCCGTGAGACGGCCTTCCAGAGGGATTTGTTCACCGGACAGGCCCAAGGGGTATCCGTTGCCGTCCCAGTGTTCATGGTGTGTCTGAGCGATCGTGGCGGCAACCGGAATGAGCGAAGCCTCGACATTTTCCGGCCTGATCAAATCCAATTGACTCTGAGTCGCCAAGTGATCCCAGAGTTTATCGGGTGACCGATGAATGATGCGACGACCGAACGCGCAGTGCTGTTTCATCGTCTCATATTCTTCCGTGGTCAGTTTCCCGGGCTTTAGCAAGATCGCATCGGGAATTCCGATCTTGCCGACGTCGTGCAGCAATGCCGCGTCTTCCAGCAATTCGGCAACCGCCTTCGAGAGACCAAGCTCGAGAGCGATAATTCCAACGTAGCGGCCGACGCGCATGATATGGTGGGCTGTCTCGTTATCTCGATATTCAGCCGCGCGCGCCAATGTCTGCACCATACTGCGGCGCGACGCCATCAGTTCAGCCGTTCGGGTGCGGACTTGTTGTTCGAGTTTTTCCGAATAGTCGGTCAGATGGTCGTAGTGCGTTTTGACCACAAGCGAATTCCCGACGCGGAGCACTAACTCGCTCGGATCGACCGGCTTTGTCAAGAAGTCGGATGCGCCCAGTTCCAACGCTTTCTGCTTGATGCGAGCGTCTCCAACGGCCGTCAGGATCAGAACCGGTACATGTTGCAAGGCTGGAATGTCGCGGATCTGCTGGAGGACTTCAATGCCACTGATCTCCGGCATCATGATGTCCAGCAGCACGATGTCGGGTCGTTCGCGTATTGCCATTTCCACGGCCGACGTCGACTCGTTCGTCGTAACGAAATTGGAATAGCCAAACCCTTGCAGGTATTTGCGGACGACCGTGACGTTGATCGGTTCGTCGTCGACAATCATGATCTTCGCGGATTTGGTGGTGTCCCGAGTGGGACGGCGGGGCGCGGATGCTTCGCCGTCAGTCGGCTGCTCCACGTCCAAAGCGCGAGCGTCGAACACGCCGGTTGGCACGTCTGTGATCAAAGTCGAAACAAGGTCAGAGCTCATGCAGAAGGGCCCGCAATAATCGAGAGTCAGGTTGGTGCCGCTTTCACCACGAGTGGCGTGGATTCAGGGGCTGCCGACCGGTTGGGAGTGACCTACGCAAGGACGTGGGCGACCGGTCGCTGGAACGCTCCGAAAGAAATCCTAGGTCATGAATCCCGCCGGAGAGTTATGCGATAGCGATCTCGCGCGCGGGAATGGCCGATTTTCTTACCGGGTGGGGCCGAGCGTGCGTGATCTACGGCCCATGACCGCTATTCTGGGGTCATCGGACTCAATTGCGGTACCACTATGCGATCGGCGACCGACTGGATTTCCATCAACGTCCCGGCGGCGTCTGGTATCGATTGTCTCGATTTTACTGCATCTTCCAGCTGAATTCCCAACTCCGTCAAGATCTGGAACCCAGCCATACCGCCGGATCCTTTGAGCCAGTGGGCCTCGCTTGCCAGTGTTGCAAAATCCTCGTCGGTCACCGCTTGGCGCATCACCACCAGTTTATCGTGCAACCGGTCGGAAAACTGGGCGATGACCTGACAGAATTCGACGTCGTCCTGTGGCAGCGCGGAATGAATGGGAGAATCGTTTGGAGCCGTTGCGGCGTTGGTTGGAGGTAGGGCGGTCGGCGATGATGGTAGACAGAGGCCCTGGTCTCGCAGAACATCGTGAAGGGCGGTCACGAGTTGATTCATATCGATCGGTTTTGTCAGGAATCCCGAGCAGCCGGCGTCGAGACATTTCCGCTCGGCACCCTTCATCGCATCTGCGGTCAGAGCGAGAATGGGAACGTCGACTCCCTGTTCTCGCAGTTTGCGGGTGGCCGTATACCCGTCCATGACCGGCATTTGCATGTCCATCAAGATCACGTGAAACGGACCGTTCGCTACAACGCTGATCGCCTCTTTGCCGTTTCTCGCGGATTCGACAATCGCACCGGCTCGGCTCAACACAAGCGAGATTAGCTTGCGATTTGCGTCTCCGTCGTCGACGATCAGGATTTTGGCCGGCGGCAGTTGTCCGTGAATGTCAGTTTGGGCCCGAGGGTTCTTGGGCTCGAGATGGATCTCGTCGACAGATATGCGCCGGACGTCTTCCAGTGGACCCGTGTCGACCGTGAACGTGAACGTGCTTCCAGATCCATGATCGCTCGTTACCGTCAAGTCGCCGCCGAGAGCTTGAGCGAAACGGCGGCTGATGGCAAGACCGAGTCCCGTCCCGCCGAACCGGCGGGTGACTGATGTGTCAGCCTGAACGAATGGGTCGAATATCCGATTTAGAGTTTCTTCCCGAATACCGATTCCCGTGTCGATCACATCGACGGCCAGTTGAGGTTGTGGTCCGTTTTCTATAACACGGGCGACCACACGAATTCCCCCGCTTTCGGTGAACTTCAGCGCGTTGCCGATCAAGTTCGTCAACAATTGTCGAAACCGAACCGGATCGGTGTGGATCGTCTCGGGAACAGGAGAGGGCGTCTCGCTAGCGAGAGAGATACCTTTCTTGTCCGCTTGCCCTCGAAAGACGGCTACCGCTTCATGGATCAACTTCAGCGGAGTGCAACGAAGCCGCTCGACTTCCAAACGTCCCGACTCGACCTTCGATAGGTCAAGGATGTCGTTGATCAGATTGAGCAGGTGCTGCCCGCTGGCATGGATCGTGTCGAGATACTCCTGACGTTCACCGGCATCGACATCGAACCCGCGCCGCAATACGTCCGTGAATCCGAGAATGGAGTTCATGGGAGTCCGAATTTCGTGACTCATTCGAGCGAGGAACTCGCTCTTCGCTCGGTTTGCCGCGTCGGCAACTTCCTTTGAACGGCTCAACTCCTGTTGCGTTTCCTCGAGTTGAGTGACGTCTTCAAAACTGGCCAGAACGCCTCGGTTTTTTTCGTCGTTCCCGATAATAGGCGTGCAGTTGACGACAAACGTGCGACGCTTCCCTTCATGGTCGCACAGGTGCATCATTGCTCCGGCGAGTGTCGATTGATCATCAATGGCGCGCGCCCATGGCCACTCGACGGAACTCGTGTCCTGAGCGAAGTCCCATGGTAATTCGGATGCCATTCGGCCTAGCAGTTGTTCCGGAGTCTGACCGACCATCGCCGCAAAAGCCTGGTTGGCCAACATGATCCGCTGATTCGGATCCAGAACCAACAATCCTTCGGCCAATGTGTCCAGGGCACTCCGGACGCGGCCAGGTACCACTTTGGAAGGGTCCATCTGTTGTAGCGTTCGGCCGAGATAAAGACTGGTGAGCAAATACGTGACCGCCCCGACGAATAGTACGAATAGCGTCCGAGGCCGTTGAAAAAACCCCCACAATCCCGGCTTTGAGATCGGAGAGAATCGAAGCTCGACGGTACCCCATTTTCGGCTGTTCGAATGAACCGGGACCATCACCTGTGTCTCGCTCGGCTCGTCGTTCGTCAGGGGCGTCCAATAGTTGTCATGGTCGTTGATCTCGGCGACCAGGGAGCCATCTGCCTTTCGAACGGCCGCCGATAGAATCTCTTCGTTTCTTCTAACGACCATTCCCAGAATCGAGTCCAGGCGACGCACGTCCCGTTGTCGTACGACCACCGAACTGTTGGCCGCAATCGCTTCACACAACTGCGCACGCCCCCTCATGGCTACCTCGCGATAGTCTGGTAAGAACCCTAGGGTCAAGGCGATCAGTACCACACTAATGACCGTGCTTGTCAGACCGCTAGCGATGTGTGACTGAGACGAGTCCAT
>CAYNDU010000059.1:0-9391 GCA_964395615.1 uncultured Pirellulaceae bacterium
CTGCTCGCAACATGCAGTAGGCGATCCGCGCCAGATCGCGAGCGGACATGCCCATGGAATGCGACGGATGTCTGCCGTAGCCGTCCCCGCCACCGTCAAATGACTGGAACCACCAACTCTCGCATCCGATCGGTCGAAAAAGCGCGTCGATGGCAAACCGATCGTAGGGCCGACCGGTTACCGTTTCGCAGACGAGCGATGCATGGTAGAGCGCAAACGTGGAGTAACCGCAGGCCGTCCCCGGGTTAAACGCCAGCTTCGCGGTACGTGGATCCCCGTCGTGACCGAGCACGTGTTTCCAGGGACCCTCGTTTCGTGCTCCTGTCCCCTCGGGAGTGAGACCCGACGTGTGATTCAGGAGCTGTTTGACGGTGATCCGTTCCTTGCGTGAATCACTGAGCGGTCTGGCCCAGGGGATAAAATCAAAGGCCCGATCGTCGAAGGTCATTTTCCTCGGTGTTTTTCCCGCTTGACTCTGCTCCGATGCGATCGACAAGACGGTGGCGCAGATGGCTTTCGAAACGGAGGCAACCCGTCGAGCATCGGTCTTGGCGCTGTTGCCTCGCTCGACCTCCAACACGATATATCCGTTACGGATCACCACGGCGGCAAAGTCACGCTTGTCGCTCGTTAACAGCCACTGCCGGAGCAATTGCAACTTGGCCACATCCATGCCACCCAACCGGCGTATTTCGTCCGGGCGTTCCAGTTTTCGCCAACCGCCACGCGACTCAGGTGGGGGAAAGTAGACTTCGGCGCCGCCAGCCGAACGGAAAGAGGGCGTGAACGACAACAGGCCGACCAACAGCAACGAAGAAACAAGTATTCGCACGGCTCATACCTCCAAATACACGGTCGCGCGGCACAATTTCTATCAACTCGACGCCGCGGTCTGCCTCTAGATGCAGTCGAATCTGGTGCGCGCTGATACGACCAACGTCGCCGGCGACGACAACCTTGATTCTGCCGAAAATATCGCTTCCGCCAAGTGGTCCGTCGAGTGACGTCGCCCTCACCTTACCGATTCGGTTCGCCGTAACGGACGCACGGTCGTGCCCACCTTCGGCGGCCAGTGCAAACGCCGGTTGAGCCACTCCTTCTCCACTATCGTAGATATTGCTGCCGCTCGCCCCCGAACTTCTGCACTTCGTCGGGCCCGGGCGTAGCGTAGGCAGGATCCACAGCGCGAATTTGGACGTCACCATTGTCGAGAAGATGGACATCAAGCGGCACGATTGTCACGCCCTGATCGTTGATCGTTTGCGCCTCCTCACTCAAGTCACGCGTCTCGATTCCCTCGCGAGGAACTGGCGGAACATTCGCATTGAAGAAAGCCGTGCACCACCATTTTCCTTCCTTGTCCTGGAACGGCGTTCCGTGACCAAGGAATCGGCCAACGAACCTGCGTGGTCCATATGGACCGGCAACGTGATCGGACGTGCAATAGTAGAGGTTGTAGGATCCCTTTCGCCCCCTATCCGTCGACCAGGCCGTACCGAAGTGAACATATTTCTTACCAATCTTGCGCATCGTCGCACCCTCGTGACCAATACGACTGATCGGTCGGCCGTCCGGCCCCGGACGGCTCCCCGCCGGATCAATGCGGACCGGAGCGGCCGTGTAATGCGTGAAGTCCTTGCTGAGCGGAGCGAGCATTGTGTTCTGCCATAGCAGGTACCAGGTTCCATCATCGTCGTGAAAGAGCGATGGATCGTGTCGCCGCCCGAGCTTTCCACCCATCGTGTGCACCCACGGCCGACGAATCTCCGGCCCGGTCGTCAGCGCTAGACTTGCGACCTCTCCTGGACAATGCACGAGTGCCCATCGGCCGCCCAGCCAGTGAATCTCCGGTGCCCAAATCAGTCGCCTGCGGGGAGTCTTACCAAGCACCTTTACGTGATACGTATCGTTCAGATCAAAAGGTTCTCCGAGATATTCCCACTCGATCAGGTCGTCACTCTGCCACAGTCGCACTTGTTCCCCAACAATGCTACCTTCGCCGAGCCCCGTGTTGTAAGGATCGGCCTTTTCACGCGGATCACCGGCTCTCGGTTGCGTTCCGGTAAGAAAATACTTGCCGTCGGGACCCAGGATTATGTAAGGATCTCGGATCCACCCGGCCTTTATGTAGAGAGCCCGATCACGGTTCTTGAGCCCGGCTCGGATCTTCGCCGCATCATCCACGCGCCGAACTCTTTGTTGTGACAACGTCTCGGAATCGGGCGTGTCCTTGTCGAGGTCCACCTGATTCGAAGTCTCGGCCGGCAGTAGCGTCTCGTAACGATCCTCTGCATCAACATCACGGACTGAGGAGACCTGAGTCACTAACAGCCCTGTCAGGATGACAAAAAACAAACCGGTTCTGTGCATGATCACCTTCCTGCTCGCCTAGAGCCCGTACCACTCACCACCAACCCAAGCCATGCGGCCAGCTCCAACGACTTTCGCGCTACGTACGTTCGTCGCCGCTCTACCGCGGAGTGAACCACCAACGGCCTCTATGCTAACGCCTGCCGTGGATAAAGCCAACGTTTTGAGAAAGGCCTGCCATCGTTCTTTTCCAAAGGGACAAAGGGACCGCCTGGCAATTCCTTGATTGACCCCAACCGGCCCTCTAAGAGGGGAAAGACGCCGCCGGGCGGCGACCGACCGTGTCGTGCCACGCGTCACAGATAAAAGCCGCGATTGGGGGCATGCAAGGAGCGTTTATGCCCGAGCGAATCAGTCGCCGAGGCAGACAAGCGTCCCGTCCACTGTGGCCACGTAGGCTCGCTCGCCGGCGATGCACAAGCCATCGTAGGTCGGCGCCGCATCGAGCGCAATCTGAGCGTGTTGCGTTCCATCTTGAGCAGCGATGGTAAACAACATGCCGCCACGCTTCCCTTCGTAGGCGGACCACGGCTTCTGTGAATCGAGTTCATCGGGAGTCCCCGCACAGAGCAGTGTATCTCCACCAACGGCCATCGCCGTAACACGGATGGCCATTGGTTTTGTCCAGCGATTGCGCTTTGGTCGCGGCCATATTGTCGAATTCAATTTATCCCGCTTTCGCGGTTTGGGTATGCCGATCGGAGCGCGGTCGGTCGCCACCAGGCGATAGGCGCCGGTGCCTGGCACAATGTAATCGCCATGTCCTCTCGACGAATGGACGCGAATCGAATAGACCGTTTCGGCGTCGCACACCATCAGCTCACCTTGATCGCGTCCGTCGACCAACCAGGTGGTCCGGTTGAACCACGAATCGTCCAACATTCCGGCCGTGGAACCTACACGTGCTCCCCAACCAACATCGCTCCCATCCGTGCCGAAGATTCGCAGGTGGCGCATGAAGACGGAGTTTCCCTCGCTCACGAGCAGATCGGAAAGGAGGCCGGTGTCGTCATTCTGGTTTCGGCCGGCGTCGACCGTCATATCTTGGGCATGCGTAATCGACCGCTTGTCGACGACATCACCGGTGCGAGCATCAAGCCGATAGGCCATAAAACCGCCATCGAGTAGCGAACTGCGGCCAGCGGTAACAGACACTTCTCCATTTTGAACCAGCACGTTACCGTGGACAGGCCACGACGACTCCAGACTGCCGTGAGCCATCACGAGCCGCTGACTCGCCGCGGCATGAAAGCGCCACATCACGGTCCCGTCCGACAGACGCAAACAGTAAACCCAGCCGCTTCGGCATCCGAATAGGACTCGTCCCTCCCATATCGTCGGTGGTGTATCGACCCGGCCGTCGGCAACGTAGTTCCAGCATTCCTCGCCGTCCTCGATCGACATGGCATAGAGAGTCCGGCCGTCGACCGATGCCGTCAGAATCTTGCCTTCCGCGACAACCGGCGCAGTGATCAGCCCGCCCGGAATTTGTTTCTTCCATAGCACGTGCGGCGTACGCGGCGCACGGCTCTTGGTACCGCCGGTCCGAGCCGTGTCGTGCCGATAGGTGGGCCAGGCATCCGCTTCGATCCCAGGGTCCGACGGTCGGGGGACGGGTTCGTCATACGACGGACCTCGCAGCAAAGTCGGCCCACGAGTCGCCGTCAAGCCGACATCGTCAAGCCTCTGAGCCGGTGCCAGGGCAAAGAACCCGTTGAGCTTGGACGTGACGTAACAATCACATGGATGGGGCGTCGTGTAGAGCATGCCGTTGCACGGCATGATGCCATAGCGACAGGTACCTCGGACCCAATGATTACGGTCCACATTGCCCGAAACCCAGTCGGTAAACTCAACGCCGCGAAAGCTGGTCAGCAGGTACTGATCCGTTGCCTTGTTTCGGTAGCATCGGTGATGATGACCGTTGTCCATGGCTTTTTCCGTCGACAACCGCCGCTCCTCGACCCCTGTCGCTGGATTCAGACCCACGATTTCCATCGATTCACTGTCATGGACCCAAACCAACCCGTTCGTAATGAACACATCGGGAACACAGAAGTGACCCCAGTTCCCACACCGATATTCCCATAGCGGCGCGCCCGTTTTTGCCGCATACGCTTGCAGCCGAGCCTTGATCACTCGCCATCCGATCCGCTTCTGTATCGGCTCGAGTTGGCACAAAAGGACGAATTCGTCGGTTGCCATCAGCGTACACATGTCCGACATCCGATGGTGGTAGCGACTCGTGTAGTCGGGAGATTCCGGTCGCGCCGAGCGCCACAGATGCCGTCCCGTTCTCAGATCAAGGCTGATAACCTCGTCGTCATCCAGGACCACGACCTGCTTGTTCGAAGCAGCCAGCAAGAGGTGTGTTTCGCGCTCCAGCGGGCCCGTCTTTGTACTGGCGCCGACAAAATCACCTGTCGTCCATCGCCGAAGACCCGACTCCGCGTCAAAGACTCCAACCTGCTTTCTCACTGGTGGCCTGTCTTTCAGCTCTCCAGGTCCCTGGGGGCCCTTGTTCATCGACACGATGAGCAATCCGCCCTGATAGAGAATCTCGTCCGTGTACTCGGTCCCTTCATATTCCTGAACAACGTCTCCAGTCGCCGCATCCAACGCAGTCAGTGGCGCATTGAATCCAAGCGTCACATAAACTCGATCGTTAACCGCCACGAGTCGCTTGGCCACATTGTTCGGTTGATTGAACCGTTCATTCCAAATGGTACTCCAAGCACGCCATCCCCAATCTGCAATCGGCTTGCGCCACAACTCGATGCCGTTGAACGCGTCACGTGCGATCAGGAACCACTTGTCCGGAGTGGTACCAGCCATTGCGGGCGGCCCTTCATCCACAATGGCAAAGACGCGCCCGCCTGAAGAAACCATGGCACTCAGGCTCGGAACCGTGTTGTGATGCCGCGACCAGATTGGGCCAGCCGACCATTGAAAGCGGCGAGGCGGCCCCATGAGCTGGTCGTGACCAACCGCGTTTCCGCTCGGATCGTGCAGCCAATGCGTCCATTCATCCATGCCGACGGGAATCGTTTTGACGATCCTCCGCCAATCGTTGTCCTCGTTCACAAGAACCACACCACCGGGCGCGACCACGCGCATCAATTCGGGCACACTCACTCGGCCCACATCTCCGGCAACCAGGAGGTTCACGAGGTTTTCTGCGTAG
Source organism: uncultured Pirellulaceae bacterium (assembly GCA_964395615.1). Lineage (GTDB taxonomy): Bacteria > Planctomycetota > Planctomycetia > Pirellulales > Pirellulaceae > CAYNDU01. The sequence continues at coordinate 5,555 of CAYNDU010000059.1, forward strand.
GGTAATCGACGTCCTTCGAAGTGTTCAACGCTGACCGGACCGTAGACTCCAGAACTCGACAGGGACCGTCGAGCGCGCTCGACGTTGGCAACGTCACGGTCCAGGCCATGAACGACGCTCTTGCCCGGAACATACAGCGCCGACGTCAAGCGACCATCCCCACAGCCAAGATGAACGATCAGCCCGCCTTCGAAACCGGCCGTCTCGAGGATCTTCCGGCCGGCCGTGGAGGAGGTCACTCCGACCTGTGCAACGGCAACCGATGAGCAGGAAACAACCGCCATTTGCAAAAGACTCGGCAGGCACAGAATCGCGAGACGGAAATGACGGGGCACAAGCACTCTCCTTCGAAATACTTCATTGGCGAGCGTCGACTGCTGCCCCGCCGTCGTCGGAGTCGGACACGACCCGGTGATTTGTGTGAACTTGAGCAGCGGCACGGGAGTCGTTACTTCGATTGGAAACAGACAACGGATCCGCCCGTCGTCGACAGGTAGAGTTTACCGTTGGCCGCCGCCATGCCATCGAATACCGGCGTGGTGTCGAGTTGAATTTCGTTGAGTCTTTCGCCGTTTGTCGTCGAAATCACCTGGAGCTTCGCGCCTTTCTTGCCGTCGATCGCCGCTTGTTGGGCCTTGGCCCGTTCGATGATCCTCGCATCGAATGGGCGAGCAAAGATCGTCTCCTCGTCCAAGAGATCGGGGGGGCCGGCAACAAACAGTTTATCGCCCGCCAAGGTCATGGCGCGCGCGATGACGGGAGGCGTCAGATTGCGCCAGTTAAATGCGATTGCAGAGATCTCCTTGAGCGGATAACTGCCGTAGAGCCTGCGGTCGAAGGTGATCTCGTGCCCATGCCCTCCCGACTCCACGTCATTCGACTCTTGCCTTTGATTGGCCGCGAGCACCCGGCCAATCGAGTCGTCGGTTACGTCTTTCCTGGCCGAATACAACTGGTATTCCAAAACACTCGACCAGACATACATGTTTGGTAATCGGCCATAGCCAAATATATTTTGGTCGTCAAACACGAGCAAGCGGCCGGCAGGAGCGAACCGGCCGGCTCGGAACCATCCGTTGTGCCCCGTGCCATAACCACGTCCGAAAACCCAGTAGGCGCGGTGAAACCAATTGCTATCGAGATAGCCGCTCGAGCAGATCAGATGCGCTTGCTCGCCACCCTGGTCATGCGCGGCGGTGGCTGTCAAATCGCCACGTTTGCCGTCCATGCCGATCGCCTGCGACCGCATGTACAGGCGTTGCCCATCGCTCGACAGGATGTCCGCCATTGCCACCGGCATATCCAGACTCTTGGCCGTCGTGTCGAGCGGTTGGTCGCTGCCGGGAATCTTGTCGTCCATGATTTCTTCAATCTGCTTTTCGCCGGTCACCGCGTTCAATCGGAAGAAGTGTATTCCACCGTCGAGAAACATGGACCGTCCGGCGACGCCAAACACGGAGCCGTCCTGCACGAGCACAGCGCCGTTCACGGGCCAGGCGGATTCAAGCTGGTCGCAGGAGACAATCATGCGATCTTCCGGCGCGGCCCGGAAACGCCACACCAATTGTCCGTCGGCCACTCGCACGGCATAGACCCAGCCGTCACGACATCCGAAGATCGCCATTCCCCGATAGACGGTAGGCGGCGTGTCGACCCGACCGCCCGCCGTGTAGGTCCAAACCGTTTCTCCCGTCGCGGCATCCAGAGAGTAAACCCGATGTCGATCCACGGCCGAAGCAAACACCCTGCCGTTTGCAATCGTAACCGGCGAGATTTTTCCGCCCAGTTGGGACTCCCATTCCGGCGCGATGGCCGCCGGCACGCCGGTCGCAGTCGACCCGCTGCGTGCGTTGTTTGATCGATACGTCGGCCAATCCTCTTTTCCGGTTGGCCTGTCGTCCGCGACTTTTCCAAAGGCAGGTCCTTTTACCAGGCGCACTCCGCCTGACGCTGGACGCTTCGGCCCGGCCGGCGCGAGCGCATTGAAACCCGTCAGTTTCGACTCGATATAACAACCGCACGGGTGTGGCGGGGCGTAGGTGAGACCGTTCGCAGGGAGATAACCATAGAGACACGCGCCGCGAACCCAAGGATTCGGTTGCCAATTGCCCGTCTCCAGATCGATGTATTCAATACCCGTGCGTGCCATGATCAAGTAGTTGTCCGTTCCCCGCCCACGATGGCAACGGTGGTGGAACCAGTCGCTCTGGCCGGGTGGAAACACCCTCTCGTCCGCGCCCGTGACCGGATCACGGCCGGTGTACGTCCAGGCCCGTCCCTTCCCCCGAGGCGTTGTCGACCAGACCAGACCGTCGGCGACCAAGAGATCGCACGTCGACTGATGACCGGTCGGCCCATGAGGTTTCGACCAGAGCGTCCTGCCGTCACGAATCGACAGAGATGTAACCCGCCCCGGCTTCGCTGAATAGAGCACGACGTCACCGTAGATGACCAGATTCGGCGCGGTTTGCGTCCCAACCGCCTGCGTGATCGTCTGCTTGGATCGCCACAGTTCCTTGCCGGAATCCTGAGCCAGGCAAATCACATTCTGACCGTCGGAGTACACGACGTGTGTCCCGTCCGCTCCAAGTGTGATCGGCGCAATGCTCGCATCCTTTGACCACCGCACGTCACCGGATTCTGCGTTCAAGACAATAATCTTCTTAGGGTCCCCCATGTTCCACTGCCAGGGCCTCGAATTCTTGGCCCGTCGCGCTTCGGTCCAGCAACGAACCGTATCCAGCTTCCACCTGGCATCTGGTGGATCGGTCATGTGAGCCGCGATGATCAGGTAGTTTTCCTGTACCAGAATCTCCTCCGTGTGCTGAGTATTCTTCAGCGTCCTCAGCGTTTTACCCGTCGCAGCGTCGAGCACGCTGACCGGGGCATGGAGGCCCAGGGTCACATAAACCTCATCTCCAACGGCGACAATGCGGCGAGGCAATTGGGCGGGGCCGGATTTCGCCGGCCAGATCGTGGTATGCCATTCCGGTATCGAACGCTTCCAGAGCAGTTTGCCGTTGAAGGCGTCCCGAGCAACCACCTTCCAGTCGGCAGGCAACTGGATCGACATCCTCGAACCTTCGTCAAGAATCGTAAAAATGCGACCGTTCGCGCTGACGACGCCACTGATGCTGCTCATATGGTCGTGATGCCGGGACCATTGTGGCCCGCTGTCCCACTGCAATCGCTTCGGCGTAGCGATTTGATCGTCATGCGACACTGCGTTGTTTTTCGGATCGTAGAGATAGTGCGTCCACTCGTCGATCGTCTCGGGAACCGGCTTGACGTAACGGTCGCCGAGTCTGGACCCCAGGGCAACACCCCGAGGTGCAAGGACTCGCCTGATCTCCTCGGCGCTCACCCGGCCACTCCTCACAACAACCAGATTCACCAGATTGTCCGCGTAGGGAAGCCTGGCGCCGTCGAACCACGCCGAGCTGACTCGACCGTAGAGCCCCAGTCGCTGGATGGCCGTTCGAGCAGCGGCGACCCGTGACTCGTCGGTGTCGAGCATCTGAACAAGGAACTTCTCGTTCTTGCCAAGTTCATGGACCATGTCCACGTCGCTGCCGATCACAACCGCCAATCCACCTTGGACGCCAATGTCTTTCGGCAGCCCCGCCCTAGCGTCCGCGCCAACCAGTATCACTATTACTGCAATAATCGTTCTGCTTGTACGCACGCAACACCTCCTGATCCTTGTGGCTGACCCGGCGAAACATTGGCCCCGGGTCGCCACTTACTTAATGCCTGAGCGAGCCGTCGGCTGTCCCCCATTGTACCAAAACTTGCCTGGAAGGAACCGATAACAGACGGGCCATTAACCGACGGGCC
>CAYNDU010000059.1:9491-15626 GCA_964395615.1 uncultured Pirellulaceae bacterium
TTAACCGACGGGCCATGTCCGGCGTCATCGATGAGATACAAGCCAACTCCCGCGGAAACATCTGGAACAAACGCCCCTGACAATCGTCAGAGACACCCAATCAAGAACCGCCGGGCGATCGCAATTCCTCGGACTTGCCGGTCGCTCGCGCGAGAGATACGATCATTGGTGCCTGATGTGGCGGACCGCTCGCTGCTCCCTCCGATCAGATGGTGATGGAGAACACGACATGCAATACAATCGTCGTCAGATGCTTGCCGTTTCAGCCGGCGCCGGAGCCGCCGCCATGGCAGGTAAATCGAGAGCGTCGACCGAATCCGCGACTGAAGGAGAGTTGATCCAAGCTGCTTCCCAGCCCGTATTGAAGCAAGAGAACAGGTGAGCAGTTCACACGTTCTTTGTCAGTCCAGGCGTGGCACATACGGGATAGATTCCATCGGCGTCGGGTTTGACCGGCGGCTCCATGTCCCAGGTACAATCTTCGGGCCTTGGTGTGATGACATAATTCGATTCGCTGATCTGCTTCCAGGTTACCTCCTTGCCACTGTAGCACGACATCTGGCCCATGATACCGATCAACGTGCTCTGGGCCATGTAGTGTCCGCTATTCAACGGTTGTCCGGCCCGAATCGACTTCAAGAACTCCCGTTGTTCCACGGCGTGGCCGTCTTCGCGTTTTCCCTTGTACTCCCACGGATTCTGGCCGGTGATCCTGCGGCCGGTCACGTAGGCGATTCCCTTGGATCCCAAGATGATGCTGGAACTCTCGTTGTAGCAACCGCCAATGGTACGGCAGAAAGCGTACAGACGGATACCATTCTCATACTGGTAGACGACCGAGTCATGATCGAAAACGTCACCGAGCAGGGTGTACGAGGTCGAGCGGCCGCCCAGACCATGACACTTAACAGGCACTGCCCCTTGCATGGCCCAACTGGCACGGTCCAGATTATGAACAAGAGATTGGGGAACGTCGTCGCCGCAGAGCCATGCAAAGCGGTACTGGTTGCCGTATTGGACCTCCAGTTCGCGCAGCCCTTTCGGCCGAATGGTATTCCCATATGGGCCTCGAATGAAATTCTCCTCAATCGAGATGATCTCGCCTATCTGCCCATCGTGGATACGCTGGATCGTTTCGGCATATCCCGCGTCAAACCGGCTATGCAAACCGGAGAGTAGTCCCAGGCCTTTCTTGCGAGCCAACTCGCTGGCCTGATCCACGACCTTGATCCCCACCGGATCGATGGCATGCGGCTTCTCGACAAAAACATGTTTGCCTGCGTCGATTCCCGCTTTCGCGTACATGGGATGGAATTTCGCGGCACAGGCAATCAAAACGACATCGACGCTTTCGATCACTTTCTTGTAACCATCCAGGCCAACGAAACACCGTTCATCCGCCACGTCCACGCGACCCGGCAACATTCGCTTAAGGGCGGCACGCTTGCCCTCAACACGATCGGCAAATAGGTCGGACATGGCGACCAGTTGCGTGCCGGGATCACCTTGCAGAACTTGCGCCGCCGCGCCCGTGCAGCGGCCACCACACCCGACCATTCCTATCTTGATCACATCACTGCCGGCCGCATGAGCGCTACGGCCGAGTGCCAGACCGGTTGCCCCCGCAGCTGCGGCTGCAACGGTCGAAGATTTCAAGAAAGTCCGGCGGTTGACTGAGTCGTCGTGATGATCGATCGGTTTTTGGCTCGACATTGCAAAGCCCTTTCGGATGATGGAGGGAGGAAGGCGTGTATCGTATCGGTGCAGTTTGGACTCGCTGGGAGCCGCATCTCGGTTCACGGCCCACGGCCGTTCTCAGATTACTCCATGATGACAGCATGCCACTCTCGGCCGCAGAACGGTCGGGACCGGCCGTCAAGCTGTCATCCCTGCGCGGCGCCACTTGCGATTGGCGGGCGCTGGGCACGGTCGATTATACTATTGCATCGTGCTGCGATGCCAGTATCCCTATCTACTTGACCGGAGCATGCGTGATAATAATGAAAAGTCTTATGATACGCCTCGTGACGCTGAACCTGGCAAGTTGCGTGTTCACGGTGCTGACGCCAGCCTTATTCGGAGCCGAGCCTTCGACGGGCCCCGCGTTTCCCCGAATCGCCAATGTCTACGGCACCGCGTTCACGAAGGACGGCGCGAGATTTCACGGCGACGACCGCACTTTGGAGGAGACCGCACGTTACGACCTGCTGATCGGTGTCCAACGGTCACGGCAATCGGACCCGGACGGCAATCTCTTCAGCAGGCACTTGGAGCAGCTCAAGAGGATCAACCCTCATCTGATTGCCCTCCATTTCGCCTGCAGCGCCCCGTACACACACATCGCACCGCCCGAGAATGCCCTCGCTGCGCGTCAGCCCGGCCAGATTACACCGTGGCTTCTGCAAGACAACGGACGGCCGATCGCCGGATGGCCCGGCACCTATATGCTCAACTTGACGGCACCGGGCGTCGTCGAGTGGCTGGCACAGCAAACAGCTCCGGCCGTTCAGAAGATCGGCTATGATGGGGTCTTCATCGATTGTCTGGGCCCTCAATTCGATGCGTGGGCATGCGAGATTTCTACCGGGGAGCCGTACACCGTTGATTTCGACGCGGACGGCAAGGATGACGACCGAAAGGAACTGGATGTCGCCTGGACAAATGCCAAGACGGCTTTGGCCCGTCGCACCCGCGAACTGGTCGGATCCAGGGCGATCTTCATGGCCAACCAGGCGGGGCCCGACACGTACGATCAACTCAACGGCATCTATCTGGAAGACTATATTGACGCGGTACTCGATCGGGGTATGTCCTGGGACGCCGTGTTGGAAAAATATCTACATTGGACCCAAACGCCTCGTCAGCCCAACGTGACCGTTCTCGGATGCGGCAGCGCGGTCGAGCCGCCGTTCGAACCCTTCCACCTTCCAGAGAGCGAACGTGCCAAGTATCTGAATCGGGGAAAAGCGAGACTCGCGCGCATGCGCTTTGGGCTCACCACAACCTTGATGGGCGACGGTTACTACAGCTACGATCTGCACACGCGTTGGCGAGGTCAGTACTGGTGGTATCCGGAGTTCGACGCCCCCCTCGGTTTTCCTGAAGGACCGTGCCGGAGGCAACCGGACGGGACCTGGCAACGGGCGTTCGACGGAGGGCTCGTCGTCGTCAACCCAAGCCGTTGGGACGCGTCCCTCGAGCTGAGCCACACCCACCGCGATGTCAGCAGCGGCCGGATCGATGAAGCCTTTGTCGTTCCTCGTCTCGACGGCCGTATCTACGTGCCCACCGACAATCCAAATCGGTCGGGCACGCTGCCGGCAGCCGAGCCGCGATTGACGGCGACCGGAAAGGCAGGCGTTGTCGAGCGTGACGGAAACATGGTACTTCGCGATGGCCACGGCACGGCCATCCTGATCGGACGCTCTGGAACGATCGAAAGTCTCTGCTCAGAAGGACGAGAACTCATCGACTCGATTGCCCCGGTTGTCGTCACCGATGAGAAGTGGCAGGATTTCAAAACGGTCAAGTTGCACCATGAAGTTGCGGCCAATGGATCGATCACATTGACCGGCCAGAGAATCCACGAAACTCAGGTACTCGACTTTACGGCGACGTTCCAGCTGACCGAGGGGCGCCTGAAAGTGAAGTACGATTGGCGTGCGAAAACTCCGCTTCGACTGCGGGCTTTTCGGCAGAGCGTGCGATTCTCGCCGCGAGTCTTCGGAGGCTCGGTCATGACGACAAACTCGGAGCAAGTCACCCTGCCTGTTGAAGTGGCCGATGATCCTAACCTGGCAAACGGAATCACCCGAGCAACGTTGCCGATCATAGATGGCCGGTCAATTGCCGTCGATCTGCCGCAGACCGCACATCTCATCGATGATCGGTACTACAATGGGTCGGGTTACCTGCTCGCCTTCTACCCTGTCGCAGGTGAGATTGCCGAGGGAAAACACTGGTCGTATTCGATCGGCATCGAGTTGCGTGCAAATGGGCCCTAGACTGACGAGAAACAGATGGCCGGCGATTCGGGGGTGCCCGGCGACAACAGGAGACTTCGGTTGGATGCGTAGAGTCACCCTCGACTTTGGCCGACCGCGATCGAGACGTAGAAGTCACTACGAATAGCGCGCCGCGCATGAAGAGACCGAAGGCTATCCTAAGTCCGACGCGAACAGTCCGGCCGGGTGATGTTCGTGTTCCCGGTGGATAAATGGATCGGACCAACTGCTGGAAAGCACAAGGTGATGTTTGCAACCGGAACGAGCCGCAATCGAAATCCGGGCGGCGCATGTTCCATTCATTGAGTACTGTCGGGCAGAGGAGACAAGGTCGAATGTTGAATAGATCTGGAGACATCGTGACTGCAGCGGCATTCATCGCCGCCTGGGCTCTGGCGATCGTTGCGCCGAATGTGACGACCGCCGGCGAGCTTCCCAATGTCATTCTGGTCATGGCCGATGACCTGGGAATCGGAGACATCTCGCCCACGAACGACGACTGCAAGATAAAGACTCCGCATCTACAGGAGATGGCAGATGAAGGAACGGTCTTTCTCGATGCCCACACGCCGAGCTCCGTCTGCACGCCAACTCGTTACGGTCTGCTCACCGGACGATACAACTGGCGCAGTCGGCTCGCTCGGGGTGTTTTGAGCGGCACCAGTGAACACCTGATTCCGGGCGACCGCCCAACACTGGGGCACTTGATGCGAGCTGCCGGCTATCACACGTCGATGTTCGGCAAGTGGCATTTGGGCTGGGACTGGCATAGGAAAGACAAGAAGATCGATTTCACCCAATCGGTGAAGAACGGGCCGGATATCAATGGTTTCGATCGATACTACGGGCATTGCGGGTCACTCGACATGCCTCCGTATGTCTGGGTCGACACGGGGCTCATTACGGCCGCACCGGATCGCGAAGAAGGGGTGACAAGGAATGAGGACCGTTACGGTTGGTACCGAAAGGGACCGATTGGTGCCGATTTTCACATCAACAAGGTCCTGCCTCACCTGTTTGACATGTCGATTGAACGGATCATGCAGCGCGCTCCGAAGGCAAAGACCGGCAGTCCGTTCTTCCTCTACCTGGCCCTTCCCGCCCCGCATACGCCCATAGTACCGATTGCCCCGTTCAAGGGAGCCAGCGGCCTGAACCCCTACGCGGACTTCGTGGCCCAGGTCGACTACCATATGGGCCAACTCCTGGCAGCCGTGAAGGAGGTTGAGCTGGACGACAACACGCTCGTGATTTTTACGAGCGATAACGGCTGCTCGCCTGAGGCTAACTTTGAACTCTTGAAAGGCAAAGGGCACGATCCGAGCGCCGGATATCGAGGGCACAAGGCCGACATTTACGAAGGTGGGCATCGAGTACCGTTGATTGTTCGATGGCCGGGCCATGTCAGAGCCGGACGCACCACAAAAGCTTTGGCCTGTTTGACCGATGTCTATTCGACATTGGAAGACATCACCGGCCAGCCACGTAAGCCACTGGGCGGCGAAGACGGCTTCAGTTTGCTTCCCGTTCTGAGCGGTGCCGAGTCTTCAGGCCGGAAGACTCTGATCAGCCACTCCATCAACGGGAACTTCGCTATTCGGCAGGGCGAATGGAAACTCTGCCTCTCGTCAGGCAGCGGCGGCTGGAGCGCGCCTCGGGAAAATATCGCCAAGAAAGAAGGACTGCCTCCGATGCAGTTGTTCAACCTCCAGACGGACCCGGCGGAACAACACAATCTTCTCTCCCAATACCCGAGCAAGGTCGCGACACTGCTCGCACGACTGAACAGCGAGATTCAAAATGGCCGTTGCACACCGGGCGAAACCGTGCCGAACGACCGGGAAATCAGCTTCCTCCCGAAGGGAGTGTCACTTCCCTCGATCGACTAGAGAGTGTCTTGCCGTCTGCAGTGTGGTCGCCCGCTGATCGGTCAAGAGATGTTCCTTAGGCTCGCGGGCCGAATACGTATGCGGAAGAGACGAGGGATTCACTACAAGAGGTAGCCGGATGGAGCGTCAGAGAGACTTCCGCCATCCAGCAAAGAGTACGCAGCATCGTAACCTTCGTAGCAAGAAGAAAGGTATCCGTTCACGGCCGAAGGCCGAGAACGGATACAACGGAGGATACATGC
>CAYNDU010000060.1:0-15433 GCA_964395615.1 uncultured Pirellulaceae bacterium
GCTGCTGTTCCTAACGTTAAACTGATAATGGAAACTCCAGTGAATAATCCCGGTTGGACCGCCGGACGACCCTTGGATCCGCACTGGTTTGCTCGCTACCAGCCCGAAGTCGATTCACGGTCGTCCTGCACGACACCATTTCCGGCCGCGAGCTGCCACCTTGTCCGGTACTCACACCCCCCTCTCAAGGACTGGGATGCACTTTTTTGCGCGTCGAATGAGCCGGGCAACGGCGAGGATCGGTTGATCCCCGAGCGGTTGATCCCTAGAATGACGCGTTTCCGATCGATATCCGCTTGGCGGTCTGGGAGATAGACAGGTATGACGATCGACAAGAGTCTGAAAGTGCGTGGGGGCATGCGCCGTTCTCGCAACGTGCTAACACGGGCCGAACGGCTGTCCAAGTTGCAGGACACGAACCGGTGGGCCGAGGGCGACCCGGTCCTGGGCTTGCCCAAGGTACGGGTACAGAGGGTGGCCCTGCGAAAGAAGAAGAAGGTGAAGAAGGCCGAGGACGAAGAAGAGTCGCAGGACACCTAAGCGATGCATGTTCGCTTGGAATACGGCCGAGACGGGATGGAGGTGGAGGTCCCGGATTCGCCACGCGTCCGAGTCCTTTCCTATAAGGATGCCCGACCGCTACCCGACCCAACGGGTGCGGTGCGCCATGTCCTGGACCACCCTTGCCAGTCGTCTTCTCTATTCGAACTGGCGCAAGGTCGTCGTACCGCCTCAATTGTCATTTGCGATATTACTCGGCCGGTTCCCAACGAGTTGATTCTGACACCCGTGCTCGAGACGTTGGAGCGGGCGGGACTCGCGGGATCGGACATTGGCATTCTGGTTGCCACCGGATTGCATCGGCCGAACAGCGAAGACGAACTGCGCGAAATGGTCGGGCCGGCGATCGTCGACGCGTATCGCATCGAGAACCACCACGGCCAACAGGCGGACGAGCACACGTATTTGGGTAAGAGTCCGCGAGGCGTCCCCATCTGGATCGACTCGCGTTATCTGGAAGCCGATCTCAAGATCACGATTGGCCTGATCGAGCCCCACCTGATGGCCGGGTTCTCGGGTGGCCGCAAACTAATCTGTCCAGGGATCGCTGCTCTGGAAACCGTGCAGGCCTGGCACAGCCCCACGTTCCTGGAACATCCAAACGCAGACTGCGGTGTTTTAAAGGACAATCCGGTCCACGAAGAGAACACCTGGATCGCTCGCCGGGCCGGGTGCGATATGATCGTCAATGTGGTCATGGACGATCAGAGACGCCCCTTGAAATTTGTTGCCGGCGACATGGAAGCCGCGTTTATCGAGGGTGTCGATTTCGTCCGTCAGGTCGTAACCGACACGGTCCCCCAACCGGTGGACATCGTGTTGACCAGCAGTGCAGGATATCCACTCGACACGACGTTTTACCAATCGATTAAGGGCATGACCGGTGCTTTACCCATTGTCAAACGGGGTGGCACGATCATTATCGCAGCCGGGTTGACCGAGGGCATTGGAAGTCCTCAGTTCCAGCAGCTGTTTAAGGACCATGACAGCCTCGAGACCTTTATGCATCGGATCGAGCACGAGGACTACCGGGTCATGGACCAGTGGCAGCTCGAAGAGTTGGCCAAGGTTTGCCGAAAGGCGCGCGTGGTCATGGTGAGTGACGGTCTGAATCGCGAAACGCTCGACCAGCTCTTTGTCGACTCGGCCCCATCGGTCGACGTGGCCCTGTCCGAAGCCTTCGATCGGCATGGTTCGGATGCAGAGGTGGCGGTAATTCCCAAAGGCCCGTATGTGTTGGCCCAGATTGCGACGTGATTCGGCTCACTGAACTCTGAGGTCGATACGACTCCAGGAACTCGGCCGACCGGCGCTCGAGATTGACCCTGCAGTGACCTGCATTCAGCCCCAGAATTGCCACCAGGATCTTGACGGTTTCTTGCGCTGACTCTGGTGGCCCCCCACACGCTGGCCGTGAGGACCAATGGCCCCTTCCATCTTGATTCGTGACATGCGGGCGTCGGCCAGCTTGGCATCGAACATATTGGACAGCGTCAAATTGGCACCGATCAGATTCGCGCCCGTCAGATCTGCTCCGCGTAGATCCGCCCGCGACAGGTTCGCCTCGTTCAGGTTCCCACGCAAGTCCGCGACGCTCAGATCCGCACCCGAGAAATTGGCTCCCGTCAAGTCGGAATTCGTCAGTCGAGCGTAGCGGAAGATCGCGCCGACACAATTCGAGTCACAGAAACGCGAACCCTCCAACAACGCGTCGGTCATGTTGGCTCCTTGCAGATTCGCTTTGACAAATACCGCACCGGTCAGGCTGGCGCTCTGAAAATTGGCGCCCTCCAGATTACAGCCAGTGAAGTCCGCGTCCCGAAGGTCCGAGTTGTGAAAATCGGCTCCGGCCAGATTCATGCCGGAAAAATCAGCGTGCGGCAGTCGACAGCTGTCAAACGAATGATCAACTGGATTGTCACCCTCGATCTTCAGAAGGATATCCCGAGTTTCCCTGTGTTTGATTTCTATCATCCCCTCGATCCCGCGTACGTGGGTAGCCGAAGAGGAGCCAGGGCGACCAACCGCCACATCGAAAAACAAATAATGATAAATCGCTACGCACACTCCCTTGTCGTTGGCCAATCCGTCTTCGGCTCACTTCGGGATTCCCGAGCAGTTCGAATATAACAGAGTCCGCCGGCAAAACCTATTTGTTTTTCTTGACAACAGGTTCCAACGCGACGGGCCTACCACCTCTAGCCCACACGACGCCCATCCAGCTTCCCCCCAATCATCCCAGACTACCGAAAGGTCCTCGGATTGAATGAGGATGCAAGAATAGCCCCGATTATATCATGGCCGACCCGGCTTCGCCCAAAACGAACGGCGTGCCTTGCAGCAAGTCGCCCTCCCCCCCTTTAAGAGTGGGAATTTACGTATTCTGGCGCGAACCTCTTTGGCCGCCGCGGGTCACGAGTACATCTGATCGGTCGTGATCCTGCAGAGCCTGCTCCGCCAGGAACGGACCCGGTGGGCGTGGACGGAGAATGGGCCATCTGCGAGCGCTGCGGTTCCCTCGGTCGGCAATCCTCTGGGGGTCCGTCCATCACGGTTGCGGTCGTGCGCAGGGTCCTGTACAAGTTGGGCTGAAGCCTGGTTGAGCATGGAACAGTCGGTCGTGCTCGCCATTTTCAACGGGAAGAAGGCAATGGAATTTCGCGTCAACCTGGAGACCTATCGGGGTCCGTTGGACCTGCTTCTGTACCTGGTGCGCAAACACGAGTTGGACATCGGAGACATTCCGATTACGTTGATTGCCGACCAGTACCTGCAACACCTGGAGATACTTGAATCGCTTGACGTGGACGCCGTCGGTGACTTCGTGGAAATGGCAAGCACGCTCCTCGAGATCAAGTCTCGCATGGTATTACCGCGGGCCGATGAGGACGAGCAACCGCTGGAAGATCCTCGAAATCAGCTGGTCGAGCAGTTGTTGGAGTACAAGAAGTACAAGGACGCGGCCAGCATTCTGGAGGAGCAAAGTCGGCGATGGCAGAGGCGGTACGTGCGATTGTCGGATGATCTGCCTCCGCGCAAGATTGATCCGGCTGAGCAGCCGATTCAGGAGGTTGAGTTATGGGATCTGGTGAGCGCGGTCAGCCGGATTCTTCGTGACAATCGCGCCGTCCGTTCCTCGAACATCGTTTACGACGAGACCCCCATCCACGTGTACATGCAACGTATCCATCAAAGCCTGGTAGTTGATGGTCGGATCTCATTTTCGGCAATGTTCCAAGCGGGCATGCACAAGTCGGCCATGATTGGCGTCTTTTTGGCGGTACTGGAACTGGTCCGGCACCACAGCGTACAGACTCGGCAGTCGGCCTCGCATGGCGAAATCTGGATTACGCGCGGCGAGCGATTCGATCCGGAACTGGATCTGTCGGATGTTGACGAGTACAGTTATCGGAAACCTCGCGACGAAGATCTGCCGTCTGGACCGCGCTAGTCTTGAAACCGACTGGCAGCTCTAGCAGAAGGAATATAGGCCGAGTTCTCCATGGTTCGAAACGCCCCCATTCGCAAATTGGTCCACTGCGGCTTGACGGTCGAGGGCTATTCACGCGCCGCGGTGCAAACGTATTGGCGGCTGCCCGAGTTGAAGATCGGGTTCGACTTGGGTGCCCAGCCATGGGATTTCATGGGAACATCCACGTGGTTCGTGTCCCACACGCACCTCGACCATATTGCCGCGTTGCCGGTCTATGTGGCACGGCGTCGGATGATGAAGATGGATCCGCCGACGATCTACCTCCCTCGACACGCCATTAGCATTGTCGAGCAGTTGTTGCGAGTCTTTAGTCGGCTCGATCGTGGGCGTCTACCGTGCGAGCTGATTCCGATTGAAGCGGGCGAAGAGATCGTATTGTCGCGTGAGTTGGTCGTGACGGCACATACGACCTATCACACCGTTCCATCTCTCGGATTCGTAGTCTGGGAGCGACGTCGCAAGTTGAAGCCCGAGTACATCGGGTTACGGGGCGATGAAATCCGTGACCTGCGTCTTGCCGGGACCGAGGTGTCCGAGGAACATCGCTCACCGCTGGTAGCCTACCTGGGCGATAGCACTCCCACCGGCCTCGACGAGAACCCGGTCATGTACACGGCGAGAATTCTGATTGCGGAAATGACCTTCGTATCACCCTCACATCGAAAAGACAAGATCCACAAACACGGGCACATGCACCTGGATGACGTCGTCGAGCGCCGGGACCGGTTCGAAAACGAATGCGTCATCTTCTCGCATTTCAGCACTCGGTATAACGATCGTCAAATTCGTGCGCTTGTCGACAAATCGATCCCGGATGGGCTCGATGGCCGGCTCCACCTGTGGCTGTAGCATGACCGGTCAGCTTCCGCGTGCGGCTTACATCCATGTGCCTTTCTGCCGGCACCGGTGCGGATACTGCAATTTCTCGGTGGCGGCCGGCCGGGACGATTTGCAGACGAACTACCTCGACGCGTTGGAAAAGGAACTGGAACGGCTTGGCAGCCCCGTTCCCATCGAGACATTGTTTGTTGGTGGGGGGACTCCGACGCAGCTTGCTTCTCAGAATCTGAAACGACTCTGCCGGCTCATCCGAACCTGGTTCGTCTTTGACCCTCGGCTGGAATGGACGGTCGAAGCGAATCCTGAGGACATCAGCCCATCAACGCTCCAGGTCCTGGCGGATGCGGGAGTCACTCGATTGAGTCTGGGAGTCCAGTCGTTCGACAGGCGGAAACTGGAGTTGCTGGAACGGACTCATTCGGGTCCATCCGCCTTACGAGCTGTTCATCTGGCCCGTAAGCAGTTCTCCTCCGTTTCGATCGACTTGATGTTCGGTGTTCCAGGCGAAACGCTGGACACCTGGCACGAGGATCTGAGTATCGCCTGCGACCTGGCGCTTCAGCACATCTCGATCTACGGATTGACCATTGAAAAGGGGACTCGGTTTTGGGCTCGTCGAGAACGGGCCCAGCTCATTCTCCCGTCCGAAGCAACTCAACGAATCATGTTTGAAGAAGCAATCGACCGACTGGTATCGAGCGGCTGGCAACACTACGAAATCTCGAATTTCGCCCGCCCCGGCCTTCAATGCAGACACAATCTCGTCTATTGGATGGGAGACAGCTACTACGGGTTTGGCCCGGGGGCCGCCCGTTACATCAATGGTCGGCGCGAAACGAATCACGGTAGCCCAACGACGTATCTTCAGCGAATGCTGGCGGGTCAATGCCCGGTGGCCGAGTTTGATGATCTGGAACCGGCCGAACGGGCTCGCGAGCAACTGATCTTCCAGCTGCGTCTGATGGCTGGCGTATCTGCGTCTGAGTTCGAGCGCCGCACGGGCCACCATCCGCACGATCTGGCTGGGCCGGCAATCGACAAGTACCTGCAACTCAAACTGCTGGAATACCGTGACGGGCGATTGCGGCTGACTCGCGAAGGGCTAATGGTCAGCGACACCATGTGGCCGGATTTCCTATGAGCGTCTCACCGGTCAGCCAGGCCATGAACCGAGAGCTCGCAAAGCTAATTCGCACGCAATTGTTGCAGGAAACCATCGGTCGCAAAGCGGATAAACATTTTCCGGTCACCAGGGCCCTCTGCCTGGCGCCGAGCAGCCTGCATGGCGGCCGTCGCGCCGCGGCCCGATTCTCCCATTAACTCGATCGTTCGAGCCGCATGCAGGACGGCATCCAAATCGTCGTTCTTCAGCTCTCGGACCAGTACCTGAAGTGCCCGACGCGTTTGGCCGACTCCCGCCAGAGCGCCGGCGGCTTCGATTCGAACGGCGGCACTCGGATCCGAAAGGGCGGCGGCGATCGCTGTTTCGGCGGGAGCCGCTTGCGAGCCCAATGCGCCCAGGCCCATCGCCGCCCAATATCGGACGCCGGCTTCCGGATCATTCAAGTTCCGCAACAACTTGGGGAGTTCCTGCTCGCCCGCCCCTACCAGCGAAGCGGCGGCAAACAGTTTTGACAACGGGTAGTCGTTCACATCCGTGCCCAACTCGCGAGGCACGCGGCCGTTCAACCGGGCCCAGACCTCGGATTCCGGCAGGAATCCCATGTCCGGCTGTTCCAGAATCCACCTGTCCAGCCGCTGTCGCAGACGCACCTTTACTTCGGTGTGTTGCCCGGATGCTGCCAGGTTGTTCAGGTTCAATGGGTCTGCGATGCAATCGTAGAGTTCCTCGATCGGCCGTTTGGGGCCGGCATAGTGTTGTTGGGCCGACGTGAGTTTGTCGTACTGCGTGCGCGCCAGGCGAGTGATCTCTTGCCGAATGGTCCCCTGATCCGAATAAAACGACGGCTGGTTGTAAGATCGGTGGGGCATGAAGTTGCGAATATACAGATACTGGTGGTCCCGCACACTACGCGCCAGATCAAATGCCTCATCCACTCGATCCCGAGCGCCGAACACGTATTGGCGAGGTGCTTCCGCAGGGCGTCCCAGAAACGATCGGCCTTGCATCCAATCGGGAACCGGGGCACCGCACAGTCCGAGCACGGTCCGAGGAAAATCGACGAAACTCACCAGGCGTTCGTCGCGCCCAACGCCCGGGCGCCCCGCCAGTTGACGATACTTCGGTGGAAAAAACACCAGCAACGGGACGCGCATCCCCGAGTCGAGCAGAAGACGTTTGTGACGAGGCATTCCGGATCCATGGTCCGAAAAGAAAAAGATGATGGTATCGTCGGCTAGCCCGTCCTCTTCGAGTTCACTCAGAATACGTCCGACATTCATGTCCATCACCGACACGCAGTCGTAGAAGCGGGCAATCGTCTTGCGGACTTCCGGAGTGTCCGGGTAGTAGGGTGGCACGGGAGCACCGGCTGGATCGTGAACATCCGCCGAATCCAATCGAGATTGAACGTGCTCGACAAACCAGTCATACGGGTTGACCATCGTCCGTGACTGGTGCGTTGTCATGTCGTTGAAAACGGCAAAGAACGGTTGATCCGGTCGCCGACCGCGCCAGTGAGCCTGATCACTACACTGGTCCCACGATTCCGCAATGATTTTTGCCGCATTTGCCGTGTTGTAATCGGTTTTCACATTGTTCGTGCAATAGTACCCGCGAGACCGCAGCAACGATGGAAAGCCGCGCATCGTGTCCGGGATCGGGAACTCGGACCGCAAACGCTGAGTCCCTAAGCTGGTCGCATAGCACCCGGTGATCAGGCAGGAACGCACCGGAGAGCAGACAGGGGCCGTCGCGAACACATTCGAATACTGAATGCTGCGGGCGGCCAACCGGTCGATGTTGGGTGTGACGGCATACGTATCGCCCCAGCAGCCCAACGTCGGGCTCATGTCTTCGACCGTAATCCACAAGACATTGGGGCGGTCGAGCGACCGTGTCGGGGGAGCACCCTTCACAGCGAGCGGCGTCAGCCCGGCCAGGAAGAAAAGAGGAAGAAGTCGCCAACAACACCGACTGATCACGTTGTTCAAACGCATTCCGTTTGTACTCCCGTAGATGACGAAGAGCCCTGTCCAACCCTTCATTCTATCGCCGACGATGCCGGCCACCTACCACCCCGAAGAATACATCGGGTCAGGCGAGTTCGTCCGGCCTTTCGAACGAGTCCTCTTCGGCCAGTGCGATCATGTGCACCGCTTGCTGCCGCAACTCGGGATCGTCGTCAAAATAGGCCATCACCGATTCGGTTGGGTCCGGCTGTATTGCAAAGAGCGTTTCAGTCAGCAAGTCTATCAACCGGTGATCACACCGAACCAAGGCCGAGCGCATCGCGAACAGCACGGAATTCAGCACCGGTTCGGCTTCGGAACCAAATTGCTGCAGCAGCCGACTGGCGACCGTCAGTACGTAGCGATCTTCATCTCGCAACGCTGAACCCAGCAAATCGATCACGCGACCTCGCTGCCCACTGCAGACACTCAGCGCTGAAGCTGCCGCACCCCGTACCTGGCTATCCGTCTCTTCAGTAAACAAGTCGAACAGCACGTCAACGGCCGACTCGGCCACCTGCGGAAACTGCGTGAGGGCCATCGCCGATTCCGCTCGAATGGCGGGACGACGGTCATACAAACCGGCGAGGACAAGGTCGGAAAGTTTCTCGGCCTCATCAAAGTCCTTCAAGGACCAGAGCGCGGCTACACGAGCAGAAAGGCGTTTGCCCGCCAATTGCTCGCGCAAGGTGTCGCAGTTTAACTTCGGTCGGTCGCCCATCAGGGACTCACGTGTGCATACCGAGTCGCCGGTCCGACGCAGGAACTTCAGACTCCGAAGATAGCCGGATCGCGTATCGACGCACAGGTTTTGAGTCCACTGGGGCGAACGCTCCTGCCGCAGCCAGGTGTGCAGCGCCAGGGCGTATCCGAGCATACGAGCCGACATCGCAAGTGCCGGATCGTGGGTATAGGTGCCCTGGCCGGTCGAGCAGTTGCATCCGTGGCAACTCGTCGCAGAATAAAGAGCGCTCGGAATCATCAGGCCGAGCCCCGAGTAGACCATGTAGAGTTCGACCAGCGAGGGAAAATCGGCCTGACTCGGATCAGAAAGCTGAGTGGCCAGCAGGCGCCGAGTGGCCAGCTGCACAGCGATACTTGTCAACAACCGACCCGATTCATGTGACAGAGTTGGGTCCACGGCGACAGAAAACGCCACCTCGTGACGGGCCGAATCTCCATCGGATGGCTCATCACTGGACGGCATCTGCACGCCAATTGTCGAGGCGTCCAGGTCCAGCGGCTGGCTGAGTCGCGAGACCCAATGGTCGATATCGCTCTTCGTCAGACCATCGGAGTCAACCGAGAGAGGTTCGGGAACCAACACTTCCGCCCGAAGCAATCGGCTTGAACCGAATTCCTCAGCAAGCTGCTCAAGGCGTGTCTCGAGCCAGGCTTTTTCTTGGGCGTCGACAGGTGGGCGGGATCGAAACAAGGAGAGCATACTCAATCACCTCTTGCGCGGGGCTGGTCGAACCGTACTCTCTTGCAGCCCGGCTAAACCCCCGTGGCGGCATCAAGTTGATCGCGGATTTCCTCTTGCGACAATGGTCGCAGCGGCACAGCATAGGCGAACGACTGCTGCACATTACTCCGGTCGGCCGGACGGCGGACTCGATCGACTTCTTCTTCCAAAGCCAATAACCAAACGGGCACATCAAAACCGATTCCGGTCGACACCGATGCGAGTGCCTCTGTCTCATGCTCCAGCAGATCGAATGCTGTCGTGGCCCCGTCCTGACGGGCTTCCATAATCGCCGGCTTCACGAGCGAGCGAATCTGATCGATGATCATCGGTCGCACAAATCGTTCGGCCAGTCGATCGGCAACGGTCGACATCCGAATCGCGTACTTCTGTTGCAGTTCCGTCAGGCGAGTAAGGTACCGATCCGCTTCGCCGTCGATCCGTTCGGTCAACGCGCGTTTCCACATCTTGGCCGCTCGACTCTTGCCTCGCCGAACCAGGATCTCGTGTGCTAAAATAACCGGTTTGAGGTGCCAGCAGACTCGATCATACTCGGTACGAAGACGGAGAAAATCGAGAAACATGTAGAGCAATTCACCGTGGTCGGACTGGGTCGTCGTGCTGTTGTAGTCTCGATATTCTCCATAATTCTCCACGACCGCTTCGAGAATCAACGAAAGGTGATCTTCGGCCTCTTCCCGTGAGACCTCACTCTCCAATTCTCGAAACAGCTTCCATTGCTCGCTGTCGTCTTCCTCACACACTCGGTCCAACCAGGCCCCCACCCCCTGATGCAGGATGGCTCGGATGTTCCCCAGGCTGAAGAAACGCTGAGTGAACAGGTCGCTGCCGTACTGCTTTATGAACGCAACCAGACGATTCCACTCGTCCGCGCTTGTGATCCGCTCCAGGACCGAAAGGCGAAGTGTTCGGCTGTGGCTCAGCCAACTTCCGAGCAGGACTTCCGTCAGTTCTTCCAGGTTGGCCGCAAGGGCGTTCACCTGATCGTCAACCGATTCCTCATCCAACCAGGTTTCGGATGAAGCGACCAGGCTCTCGACGAGTCCCCGATACCCGGCCTTGAACAGCTCGTCAAATTCCGTCACGGCGCCCGGCCCGACGGGATTATTACGTTCCATCTGCCGTGCCATCTCGAGAAGCTCGCAGGTCTCCTGCCAAAGTCCGCGGCGAGGCAACCAGGCAAGCAGGTCTTTGAGTTGTTGCTGCCTGCAACGAGCCGCAATCAACTGCTCGACGGTTCCCTCCTTCGCCAGAGGAACATAGAGGAGCGGCTTATCGGCCAGGCCCTCCATCAGGTCGGGCCAGACCTCCCCCAGCATTTCACGATCGTCCGCCATGACAGCCGACAGCACGGCCACCATGAGCCGAGCCTCTTCACCGAACTGCTCGGCCAGCTCATCCCCATCGGGCACTCCGGCAGGATCGTTTGACAGCAATGCTGCCAACATGGTCTGTCCGACGGCCGACACGTCGACGCACGTATGAATGATCCGCTCCAGAAGTCCTTCCTTGGCCACCCGCTGTCGATCATACCGAACCTGCGACTCCGGATCGGTACCCTCCACGACAATTCGGTGCCGGCGCACGTCCTCGACCAATTCGAGCAAGATCTGGTGATTCGAGGCAGCCGAGCGCACCCATTGCGTCATGGTTTCGAGGCAATCAGGCAAGGGCTCGTCTTCGTTGTCCGACACACAAGCGTCGAGATGTACAGCGGTCAACTTCCACAACTGCGTCAACGAGCTGAGGAACATCAGGCGATCGGCGACTCGATTTGATTCTTCGGCAAACTCATCATTGGTCGAATCGCCGAAATCGAAGATCGATCCGTCAACACCATCGTCGGTGCTGTCGTTATAGATCACATTCTCGTAGGCCGCACTAAATAACTCCGCTTCGTCGTCGTCCAATTCCGTTGAAACGGGCGTTACATCGGCGTCGGTTTGCGACCTCAATCGAAACTTCGGGGCATGCCAATAGTCCCCGGCATTGGCTTCCAGGAAATCGAAAAACTTGCGCACCAGGCGGCAGGGAGCCTGGCCGGTCGACGTGGTCGCTTGCGGATCGGCGGCGATACGCAGTAAGCTCAGCAGCCATCGTTGAGCCAACTGATTGAACGAACTGTCCCCTCGCTGCAAGGCAACGTGATCCGTGACGCTCAGCCAATGGATCATCAGGGCCATCGATGCTACGAAATCATCTCGTTCGAGCAGCGCGTTGACAACGAGTGCAAACGCCTTGGGCGAATCGAACATGTGCGCGTGTGGCGCCCAGAATCGAACATCTCCTGCGGCGGCACCCGCACGATGCCATAACTTGAGACTCTCGGCCACATGCTCGGCGGCGCGAAATACTTCGAGCGGGTCGACGGCATCTACGTTACTCACCTCGTGCGCAGCAAACTGCCGCCACCAGTCAACCGCTTGCTCGAATTGACGCCGCACCTCTTCGCAAAGACTCTCGTGATCGCCCGCCGCGGCCGCACTCCAGATCCTTGACAGGAAGCTGAAGTATTGCTCCATCATCGCGACCAGCTCGTCGGCCCGCAGATCGTGCACGCTGTTTTCCAACGCATGAAACAAACTGAACTGAGCATCAAAGCCCAAGATATTCCAGGGGTCAATGATCGCTCCGCATTCAATTCCACGGTGCAACAAGTCCATAATCTCTTCGGCCCGTTGCAACGCGTCATCCAGCTTCCCTTCGTCTACCCGGTGGTCGCCGAGCGTCAGACGACAGTCAATCTGGCTCGACATGCGAGCCGAGGCCACGGGGATGATTCCCGATTGCCGGGCGGCCGCTTCGGCATGCCCCATGCGGGCAAAGATCTTCGCCAGCCGAATGTGCTCCATTTGCCGAGCCCGGCAGCGGGCCAGCCAGGCATTCAAATGTTGACGAGCCTTGCCAAACGGTTGGCGTACACGCTTGGACTCCTCGAGCAATCTCGCTCGATGCGATGGCTCGGCGTGCTCGATCAGCCGTTCGTAGAACGTATCCCGATAGCCGGCGATAATCGGAAGCAACGTCGATAGTGTCGTATCCGAGTCGTGGGCCGACGGGCCGTTTCCACTCACTCCCGATGCCATCAACACCGTGCCGGCCAATACGGCCGAAGCCTCGTACTCACGCTCTTCTCTCGTACCGTCCGACTCCTCTTCCACCCGAGCCAGAAGTGCCTCGAGCGTCATCTGCAACACTACGAAACGACGATAATAACCGCTTTGGTCAATCTTATGCGGATCCCACTGCCCAAACTGGTAATTCGGCCGCTTGTGAACCGGATGATCAAAATCGTAGGCCCTTGGATCAACGGCCAGTTCGTCGAGCAAGTCGAAATCGAACTGGGCGGCATGGAGAATGTCGTCGCCCGTCGATTCGAGAATCTCCAGCGCCCGCCGTGTCATGCGCTCGAACTTCCCGTACGCAACGCCCGCGCCGGAAATATATAGCGGTACAGGCCGAATCCACTCGTGAGAGTAGGGCTGGTGGCGGTGTCGTTCGAGCGTCGGAACGGGCCGAAAACCAATGAAGTCGTTCAGTTCGAGTAATGCGCCTTTCGTAACGCGCGACCGCTCGTTCCATGCCCCACCCTGGTGCAACAAACACTCACATGCACGACCAATGAAGAAGGGACCGAACAGAAAGTCCTCGTCCTGGTGAAAAAGCAGGTCACGATGAAAATCTAGATAGCCCGGTAGTAAATCCTCTTCAAGTAACTCGAGAACGGCCGTTACCTGACCCAGGTCGGAATACGTCTCGGACCGCCCGCGCAAGACGGGTAATGCCTCGCGCACACCATCCAACCACTCCCGCCACCACGTCCCCGATGAACACGGCCGACGTTGAGCCCACTCGTTCAAGCTGCGCAGAAATCCGTCGTCCGAGGCACCTGACGAAAAATTCAGGTAGCCTACGATCTTCTCGATCGCCTGCATCTCGCCGGAATTCGATTGTCCGCTCGCCATAAACAACGCTCCGAGGGAAACACGCTCCGCGTGGCCCCGTCAGAGATCGGGCAACGCTGGTCGCGGAAAGACGCCTCGGCACACTGACTGCACCGGAATGACCCACATGTTAGGGGGTATCCCGGAAGGGGTCTAGGCCGTGGAACGGTCAGATCACAGGCGACCGCCCGTCTTCCGGTCAGGCCGACGCATCAACGCTCACCGTTGCTCTTTTTTCGCGTGCAAGCGTCGACGGTCTCAATTAAGATAGAACTGACGAAATGGGTCGGTCCATTTACCGATTGCCGCATTCGCGGCCCCCTCACAAAGGTGGCCCAATCGGTCAGGTACTGTGCGCAAGAATCGCGGCCGACCGAGTTTTCGAGTCGGCAGGCGTCGCAGTGATCGAACTCAAACGTGACCGTGGTTGGTCGCGCGAGAGCCCCGTGTGTGTCGCCGTGTGGCCCGCGCGTGATGCCGGGCAAGTTGTATGAAACGGGTTGAAGGTGAAAGTGATACCATCATGCTGAACCGCATTCGATTTTCTGGATTGTCTCTCTTGGCCCTTGCCTTGCTTGTCCCTCCCCTGCACGCACAGTTTCTGGAAAGTAGCCTGATCGATCCGAATGTCGCCGCTCGATTCGGCCTCCAGCGATCCTGGTTCACGCAAATCAGCTTGGACCCAAGTCGAAGTCACATCGATCAGTTGCGAGTTCACGTCAGTTCCACGCGAGCGCAAACCGTTTTCGAAGTGGTCACGCAACGGGGAACGGAGTTCATGTCCTCCGAACGTCATCTGGGTCTATGGGGTGAACCGATCGGCCCTGCGGGAGCCAGAAAGGTCGCGGAACAACGTTTGCTCGAAATAAAGACGGGTGGAGGCGACGGCAAGATCGTCGAGAAACTGATCCCCGAAGTCATGGTCGTTGTAACGACCAATTCGGGGCTCGTGCATGCCCTGGACGGCGAAACAGGAAAGTCACTTTGGGCCACCCGTGTCGGTAGCCGGAAGTACCCAACATCCGAGCCGGCCATATCGGACAAATACGTCTCGGTGATCAATGGCACGGCACTTTTCGTTCTGGATGCCCTGGACGGCGCAATCATCTGGCAGTCACGCGTCGAGGGAGTTCCCGCCACCGGACCCGCGTTGGTGGGCGACTGGGTCTTTGCCCCAAAACTGAATGGCAACCTGGAGGCCTATTCTCTGGCCCCGAATGCCAAGAGCTGGCCCGATCGCTACCGTGCCGGTGGCACGATCACGGTACAGCCGAAAGCACTCGGCAACCGGCTAATCACCGGAACGGCCACCGGATTCATCAGCGTTCTGACCGCCGGCAAAGGTGGCATTCGGTACCGCATCGATACGGACAGTCCGATCGTCGGCCGCATTACGACTGCTCTGCCGACCCAGGTTTTGGCCGTGACGGCCACTGGCCGTGTTTACAGCTTTGACATCCGTGACGGACGCATGTTGTGGCGATTTGCCACAGGAAAAGAATCTCGCGAACCGGCCACGGTCATCGGCGACTCGGTGTTTGTGCTGAGCCAGCGAGAGGGGCTGTTTTGCCTCGAAACGGCGACCGGTCTGCCGCGTTGGACCGCAGCCAACGCACGCCGGTTTGTGGCAGCAACAAATGACCAGGTCTTCCTGGAGACGCAGGTTGGAAGCATCGAAGTGCTCGATATCGCAACCGGAAATTTTCTCGGCGCCATCCCCACGCGACTGACCGACCAGATCTTCTCGAATTCAACGACCGATCGGATCTACGTCGCCACCTCCAGAGGCGTCGTGCAATGTCTGCATACGCTCGGCGCCCGTTGGCCAACCGTCCACCTGGGGGATACGAAGATCCCGACGAAATCCGCGACTGCTCCGGCTGGACCTGCGGCCACTGAACCGGCCGGAATGGCCCCCGCCCAACCGGCGAATCCATTCGGACCCAGTGCTGGTCCCGGCGCCGGCGGACGCGCGCG
>CAYNDU010000061.1:0-15386 GCA_964395615.1 uncultured Pirellulaceae bacterium
GACCGCCCACCCAAAACAAGCCCCCTCCCGACTTGCTCATCTTGATCATTAACGCCTCCGCCGCGCGCGCGCGAACCATCACCCGGTACAAGGCCATGCACTGCCGAACCGGCAAACGTTCTTTGCCACTGGTGATTTCGGCAACGGTGGTCACAAATCCCTCCTCTCCAGGTCGAACTCGCGGTCACCGCATCTCCCGCCGCTTCTCCTGAAACACGGCTCCCGAGCCCGGCCTCTCGGCACGTATATTTCTCGATGCGACGGCCTTGACGCATGCTTTTACCATTCTACGACAAACGGGGCCGATGAACAGTCAGCCGACGCCAACTTCGGCAACCTCCGATTCCAGGCCGCGCGGGATTTCACCGACGTCGGACGGCGGCTGCCGGTTCGAGCCGAGCGTCAAAATAATCCGGTTGGGCAAGCTTAGCCAGCAGGCATCGGTTTTGCAATTTGTGACGGTCCGACCTGCCGATATCAGCCAAGTGAGACGATCAGCCAAGTGAGACGATCGTCTCGGGGCGCGGGTTGACACTCACCTCGGCAGGCCGGGGTGTGACCGCACGAGGATGTCGGCGAGCGGACAGGAATCGAGATCAATGGACGCATCGCTCAACGCACGAGAAGTCCGGCAGATTGTCCTGGACGTCTTTCAGAACTTTCGACAAGAGTCGACCGACGACTGCTTCCTGGAAGAACATATTCGGATTCAGGACGGCCGACTGGCCGCGCGCTGCTACCGCGATCAGACGCTATTTGCCATGTGGCTGGTCGACGTGGGCCTGCTCCAGTTTTACGACCAGCAAGGCAATATGCTGAAGACCGTTAATCTACTGGCCCGCTCGGCCACCGCGAGGATCGCAGCCTGAGAATCTCATGCGCTTTACGCGACGTCCCGATGACGCTCGTCGTATGGAGTGATGAGGCCTTGATCCAACTCAAAGACTCGCTCAGCCAGGCAGAGGTTGGAGAGCCGGTGAGTGATGACAATTAGAGTTCGATCGCGGCTGTAAGTGGTTAGTACGTCATTGATCAGCCGTTCGCTCTCCACATCAATCTGACTCGTCGCCTCGTCCAAGATCAAGACTTCCGGGTCACGCAGGATGGCCCGCGCCAAGGCGATCCGCTGGCGCTGACCACCGCTCAGCCGTTGGCCATGCTGTCCAACCGTCGTCTCATAGCCGTCCGGAAACGTCTCGATAAAGTCGTGTGCGTGGGCCATGCGCGCCGCCGCAATGACTTGCTCGTCCGTCGCATTCAGCGATCCGTATCGCATGTTGTAGAGGATGCTCTCGTTGAATAGCTCCGTCTGCTGAGTCACCAGCCCGATGCGACTGCGAAGATCGCCGAGGTCCATATCACGGAGGTCAACGTTGTCGAGCAGAATCTGCCCTTCCTGAGGATCATAGAAACGGCAGATCAAATGGATCAACGACGACTTGCCGCTGCCGTTGGCGCCGACCAGCGCCAGCTTCGAGCCAAACGGAATCTGCAAATCGATCTTCCTCAACACGTAGTCGTCATCGGCGTACGCAAACGATACGTCTCGAAGCTCCAACATCCCGTGGGGATGGGCAACCGGAAGCGGGTTGGCCGGGCTCGTAATGAGCGGCTCTCGGTCCAACAAGGGGTACAACATGTCCGCCGCGACTATGCCTGAGTTGATCCCCGAAAAGACGGCCGACAACTTGCGAACCGGATCACTCGCACCAATCAACAATCCGAAGAATACCAACATCGTCGCGATACTCAACGGACGGTCGGTAATCTGAACACCCAACAGGTGCGTCTCCTGGTAAAGAACCAGGTAGGAACCGATGATCACCGTCGTGCCGACCATCCCTATTCCCAGAAGCTCTGTGATGGGACGCGTCAGCCCGTTATAAAAAATCGTCTTCATCGACAACTTCAACATGTCCCACGTCGCAGACTCGAATCGCCTCTGCTCCTTCTTCTCCATGCCGTAAGCCTGAACCGTCTGAATCGTGCCTAACGCTTCCAACATCACGTGCTGAAAACTGGTCGCAAGCTCCAGCATGCGACGGCAGACAAACTTCAAACGTCGACTGAGCCAGACGATCAGCAGGACAACGACCGGTGCGATCAGCAAACTCAATACCAGTAGACGCCAACTGATAAAACAGGCTCCGATCAGACATGCAAGAATCTTCATCGGCTCGCGAATCGCGCCGCCAAATAAGTTCATCACGCCGTTGCACAACATGTCGGTCGTGGCCGTGATCTGCGCAGAAAAACCACTCGTGCCGTACTTGGCATACCCCGCACGGTCCATCGTCATCGCCTTCTCAAAGACCCGCAGACGAGTGTTCCGCGCAATGTGGTTCGAGACATGAGCAACCAAGAGCGTGTTTCCCAACAAAAACACGTGCTTGATCAATGTGCTCAACATCAAGACGCCAATGATGACGACCACCGTCTGGAATGGATCGCCGGGCAAGAAGCGATTGATCAACGGCTGCAACCGACGGGACGAAATGAGCGATGCCCGCTCGGCCTCCAGATCGCTCTCGATGCGGCCCAAATGCCGTCTCAACACTTGACGCCCCGCCCCCCGTGCCGCCGCAAGCTCCCCCTTGAGCCGTCCAATCTCTGACTCGTACTCCCCGATCTTCTGCTGCGAACTTTCGATTTCGCCGCCAATCCACTGCTGCAGCGATTGCCCGCCGAGCGTGACCTTCATGATCGGAAAGAGCCCGCCAATGTTCCCGCCCCATAAGACGGCGACCACCAGCGAACAGAGTGTGGCCAATAAAAGCGCCTTCCAATGGCGTAGTGCGTCCTTCAACGCCCGGCTGAAGTTCTTCATCATTCCCATCCGTGGTGTGCCTGTGATCCCGGTCGATGCGCCCGACCGGAAGGAGCTAACTTATCCGAATGGCCAGCGACGGCAAAGAGACATTTCCCACACGGCAGACTGCCCTGTTTCTCCATCCTCCCGACACTTCCTGTTTTCACTCACGTCCGCGCCGCCGGCGTGCTGCACGAAGGGCGTGCGGCACGAAGGGCGTGCGGTACGAAGGCAAGAACACTCGGAGCACTCGAGCCCTCCATCCAATCACTCTGTCTTTCCGTTCCCTTGACCGGCGGTCCGATATCGAAACACGTCGCGAACCGCCGTTGATCACTTGGGCTCGCCGGCACCGTTCAAACGGGACAGCAGCGCATTCCAGGCCGCGGCCGAACGCCGCAGGTTCTCTCGACGATCGCCTTGCACGTTATAGCACTGCAGACCGATCGGACCGTCGTAGCCAAGCCGCTTCAATTGAACCAGAAGCGGGAGGACGTCGTATTCGCCGCGGTCAAGCGTCTGGATGAGTTCCGGCCACCCGCCCTGTTGGTCCGCACCGTTAACGCTCACCAGCATGAGATGGGGCGCTGCCCGAGGCAGGAGTTCGGAAAGAGGGCGTGATTGTTCTCCGCGCAACCAATGGCAGAGATTGAACGACACACCCAGATTCTTGCGTTTCACCTTCTCGGCAATGTGCAATGCCTTATCGACGGTCCCCACATAAAAACCATAGTGAGGATAGAGCGCCACACGCAGGCCAAACCGATCGGCCAGATCGGCCGCCTGGCGAACGATGGTCACAGCCTGCCGATCATCGTCATCCATTTTTCCCTGCACGGTCAGCCAAATGATGGTCTCACGCCCCTGGAGTGCGCGGCAAGCATCCGCAAGGTGCGGGTCCAAAGAGGCGCCCTTTGCGCCAACTCGCGCGGCCACATAGATGGAGAACATTTTCAGATGGTGACGGTCGAGCGCCGTCAGCATTTCGGGGATCTTCTGCGTACCCGTGTAGCCGATCCCAGCATAACCCAGGCCATCCAGCAGCTGAGCTTGTTGCTCCGGTGACCACTCGTCCCGTCCCGTTCCGTTATCGAAGGCAAAGAAGGCGTTCTGGAAAGTCTCGGCCGGAGTTTCGGAAGCGGGCGGCGGGGCTGCGCGCGCCGCGGACCAAATACAGAAACAGGCAAGACTGCCGATACCAAGTATGGCCGATTTCGGGGCCCTCAATGCGCTAACCGAACTTAGCTGATTGCGATTTTTCTGCGGGGTTGGTAGCATGAACGTTGTCTCCTCTCACATCGTTTCTTACACGTTGTTTCTCACAGGTTTCGCCCATGACCGGTCGCGACACCGAAGATCAATTGATCGAAAGGGCGAAAGCCGGCGATTCGGCCGCGATGTCGCAGATTCTCTTGATCTATTATGATCCCTTGCATCAACACGTTTCTAACCGCATTTCCGTGCAGCTGCAAGGAATCGTTCGGCCCGAGGACATCCTGCAACTGGTCTTTATGCGGTCTGCGCGGGCAATCTCGCGTTTCGAGCGACGCCACGATTCGTCGGTTTGGGGTTGGCTAAAGACCATCGCAGACAATCTGGTTCGGGACGCGGAAAAAGGACGACGGCGGGAGCGTCGAGGGGATGCCCGTCCGTGCGGCGCCGGCGAGGACCCGATAAGCGCTCGGGAGGCAGCAGGACCATTGATCGACGATCGCACGACGCCCGGTCACGGTGTGCAACGCCGCGAGTCTCTTGTTCGTCTTCGCAATGCGATCGGCCAACTGCCGGAGGAACAAAGGGAAGTCGTGCGACGTCGATATCTCAATGGACAATCGCTAAACGAGATTGCGGAATCGTGTGATCTTTCCAAGGAGGCAGTCCGGGGTCTCTGCTATCGGGCTCGCAAAAATCTGAAAACGCTCATGGGTCGAACGTCGATGTATTTCAGCCGATAAACCACCGAGGACAAACCGATCTGTTCGGATCGGCGAGAATTGATGCCCCCTCTCTCGTCTAGTGATCGAGTACGAGACGACCGCCTGGCCCCGGGTGCGTCACCCGATCGTCGACCACCGTCGACGAGCAGACGGGACTCGTTGCGTGGGAATCAACACTGCGGCCAGAGCAACCGGCGCGCGCGACTTGCGGACATTCACCGGTTGTTGTTGGATCTCGAACTGGAGCCGATGACCGATTCGGATTCGAGTGACCAACACCTCATCGATGCCCATCCTGATCTCATGCCGGAACTGGCCGAGGAGTTGCGAAAACACCGTTCGATTCGCGCCGCCTTGGCTCGGGCTGACGAGGTCGAATACCGTCAGGCGCTCGACAGACTGCGCGGTGACGACCGGTTGCATCGGCGGGGCGTATCTGCGACCGACGCGCCGGCCTCAGGCGTGACGGTTCCACCCGAGCGACCGTTGCCGCTGCAAATCGGCCGATACCTTCTTGTGGAGCGAATTGGGGAAGGCGGTTTTGCCACCGTCTACCGGGCCCGTGACTCGGAATTGCGGCGAGATGTTGCGATCAAGATCCCTCATGAGGACCGTGCGTCGGACCCAGACGAATTGGCCGGCTACCTGGCGGAGGCCAGGATGGCAGCCACCTTGGACCATCCGTCGATTGTCCCGGTCTTCGATCTGGGGTACATGGACGGGGGCGGCTGCTACGTTGTTTCGAAACTGATTCCTGGCACGGACCTGGCAGCGCGTCTTTCCAAGGACCAGCTGGCAATGGAGCAGAGTTTGTCGATCGTCGCGGAGATCGCCGAGGCGTTGAGCCATGCGCATGCACACGGACTGATTCATCGGGACGTCAAACCGGCAAATATCTTGCTGGACGAACAGGACCGGCCATTCCTCGCGGACTTTGGACTGGCCTTGCAACAACGGGACGTGTGTGAGCAACGCAGCTATGCCGGTACGCCGGTATACATGAGTCCCGAGCAAGCGCGGGGCGAGGCGCACCGAGTCGATGCCCGTTCTGATGTCTTCAGCTTGGGTGTCGTTCTGTATGAGCTCCTGACGGCGACCCAACCATTCAAGTCCGACAGCTATGACCAGATCCTGGAGAATGTGCTCTGGAGCGATCCACCCACGCCGTCATCACTGTGCCCGCATCTGCCAGTCGATCTGGAACGGATCTGCCTGAGGGCGATTGCAAAACGTGCGATCGACCGATACCAGACCGCAATCGATTTTGCGAACGACCTTCGGCTCTGTCTGCAAACCATCCGGGGCACAGCGGGGGCGGAACACGCGAAAACCGGTCGCCCGCGTCTGCATGATCACACCCCGATCGAGGAAAGTGGGCCGGGCCACGTTCGAGTCGTTCCGAAGGGTCTGCGCGCATTCGATGCCGGTGACGCCGACTTCTTTCTCGATTTGCTGCCAGGGCCCGTCGATCGCAACGGTCTCCCCCGAGCCGTCCACCACTGGAAGCAAGCTATTGAGTCGACGGCACCCGGCGAGTCCTTTGACGTCGGACTATTGTACGGGCCATCCGGTTGCGGCAAATCTTCGCTCGTTCGAGCCGGGCTGCTTCCCCATTTGGCCGAACATGTTACGACGGTTTACGTCGAAGCGACTCCTGAGGGTACTGAACGGACCCTTCGCCATCGCTTAAGCCTGGAGGCCGTTCAGACGACGGAATCATGGGATAACTCCGACAGCCTGAAGGACATATTGTCTCGTTTTCGACGCGGACAAGTATTGCCGCACCATGGCAAGTTGCTGATCGTGATCGACCAATTTGAACAATGGTTGCATGGCCGAACGGAGGAGAATCAGCGAGAATTATTGCTGGCATTACGGCAGTCCGACGGGATTCGCGTGCAATGCCTCCTGTTAGTGCGCGACGACTTCTGGTTGTCCGTCGGGAGGTTTTTCACCGCTTTGGAGATCGACCTTGTGCAAGGCAAGAATGCCGCGTTGGTCGACCTGTTCGATCGGTCCCATGCCGAAAAAGTGCTTGTCGACTACGGCCGCTATTTCGGGCGTCTACCCGCCGGCCGCGAACAGCTGGGCGACCGGCAACGAGAATTTGTCCAGCAGGCGATCAGCGACCTGTCGGAAGAGAACCGTGTCATTCCCGTCCGGCTGGCGCTATTTGCCGAAATGGTTAAAGACAAGTCCTGGCAACCGTCGACATTGCGCGCAATCGGAGGAACTGAAGGGGTTGGCGTGACATTTCTGGAAGAGACCTTTTGCAGCCAGACGGCGAATCCTCAGTATCGATCACACCAGCGCGCCGTGCGGGCCGTTCTGCAGACACTGCTGCCGATCGCCAGATCGTCAATTCGAGGATCGATCCGCTCCAACAGCGAACTATTGGAGGCGTCCGGTTACGCGACGAAGCCCGAAGCGTTTTCTGAGCTCATGAGAATTCTCGATCGGCAGACACGACTGCTAACGCCCGTCGATGCCGAGGACCTGGCCGAAGACGCGTCATTCTTGCAGCCGGATCGACGCTATTACCAACTGACTCACGATTACCTGGTGCCAAGTCTGCGACAGTGGCTACAGACCAAGAGCCTGACAACTCGGCAAGGACGCGCTCGACTGAGGCTCGGCCGGCGAGCGGCACTCTGGATGGCTCAACCCGAGAGCCGCCAACTTCCGTCAATCGTCGAGTGGATTCGGATTCGTCTGTGGACGAGCAAAAGGTCCTGGTCGCACGAACAACGGCGAATGATGCGCAGCGCCGTGCGGCATTATGCTCGCTCGATGGGGCTGCTGGCCCTGCTCGTCTTGATCGTGGTCTTTTCCGGAGTCGAATTGACCGGCGGAGCCCGCCGGCTGATGATGCGCGTCAGAGCAAGCACCGCGCCGGTATGGTTAGCACTCGGAATGGAACAGACCGTCTGGAATCTGCTCGAACAAAACGGCGATCCGAGCCTCCGAACCGAAGTCATCCAGGACCTCGATCCCCTTGTGTCAGGGCCAGCCGATCTGCTCGAACAGTTGCCCCAGCAAGAAGATGCCGGCGTACGCCAGGCGTTGGTCTTAATCGCCGGGCAACTGGCGGGAAAACCGGGCCAGCAATCCGATCGTTCGGAGGAGATCCGTCGAAAAGACCCGGCCATCCAACAACTGGTGGAATTGCTGAACGAAGATCCCGACCCCGGCATGCACGCCGCCTCCTGGTGGGCTCTGCAACAATTCGAGCAAGGGAAGCGAGTCGCCCAGACACACTCGGCACTGCGATCCAGGGGAGTTCGCGGCAACCGGCAGTGGTACGTCAACAGCGTAGGGCAGACAATGGTCGTCATTCCTGGCCCCGAGCGATTTCTACACGGGTCGCCGCCCGATGAATCCCGCCGCGACGCCGACGAATCGCAGCATCCTGGCTGGATCCGCCGGAGTTTTTCGATCGCGGCCACCGAGACGACCTTTGATCAATATCAACGGTTTCTGAGGAGCGATCGACGGGAGAAACGGATACGAACCACGGCCCGAGGACCTCTGGCCGGTCAGTTGCCGGCCACCAACGTCACGTGGTTTGACGCCGCAGCCTACTGCAACTGGCTCAGTCGCACCGAAGGCATCGCCCTCGACCAGTGGTGCTACCAGCCTGCCAAAGACGGCACGTACGGCCCGGGCATGACCACGCGCGCCGAATTCTGGAAGCTCGATGGGTATCGCCTGCCCACCGAGATCGAATGGGAATTCGCCTGCCGCGCACGGACCCGTTCAACATGGCATTTTGGCAACGATGCCGAGTACTTGAAGTTCTATGCCCTCATACGGTCGGGTCACGGGCAGCACGTTGCCCGGCTGAAACCCAACGGTTTTGGCCTGTTCGATACGCTTGGCAATGTGGCAGAATGGTGCCAAGACGTCTACCGACCGAACGGTGCAACCGCCGACCAACCGCTCGCCGACAACGGAACGAGTACGGTGCCCGTGGATGCGGATGAGCCTCGAGTTACTCGTGGAGGGTCGTATGCCGACTCGACGGACGACGTTCGCAGCGCGGCTCGCGGCCACCAGCGGCCGGCACGGCAACTTGAAACCGTGGGCTTTCGCATCGCCCGCAGCTATCCGTGATCCTTCGCGACTCCGTTCAACCGGTAGTACATACGGCGAGGAACACGGAGGCCGCGAATGCGGACAGATGGAGTGCAACGCCTGAATACCCTCGAGTGCCTTTGCCAACGTCGTGGCACACGATCCGTCTTCTTGGTGACCGATCATCTCGGAAGTCCATAGCCGGCGACGATCATTCCTCGCCGATCGGCAGCTTTCCGTCCGAGCGATGGGCCATCTGCTGCAAAATCTCCAGGCTTGCCGTTTCGCTGACGACGGTCACGTGCGAATCGCCATAGGCAAACATCGTCACACCCGGATGCCGGCTCGAAAAACCACCGACCTCCAGCTCCCCCGGTTCCGTGTAATCGGGGGAACTCGGGTCGAGCAGAGGACGACCAAACCGTTTCATCCCTTCATTGAGTTGTTTACCTGTGTTTCTCAACGTTGATCGCGTCCCGGACATCCACCCTAAATCACCAGGTTCGTCGAGTATCTTCTCACCAATGAAGAACGTGTGGCTCACACCATCGCTGACTTCGCGATAACGAATGTGACTGTTGAGAAAGAAAACGCCGTGATTATCGGCCGCGATCGGAGCCTCCACGTCATGATGGGATCCGGCGTAATTTGCCATCGGCCGCTCATCGGAAAACGGCGCATAATCGGATGGACACCTAAACACGGATAGGCTGACTTTGCGTACGGGTGCGTTCTTGTCGTCGTAGACTCCGACGCCATAATCGATATGGCTGTAGACATTCGTCTCCTCAAGGTAGGGAAGAATGCGGCCCAACCAGTTGTGGTGGTATCCGTTAGGCAGACTCTTTATCGGCCCTTTGTCATCGATCGTTCCCGATGGGTAAACGCGGTACGTCACTTCGTAGTTTTGCACGGCCAGAATCAACTGGCTCAGGTTATTAGAGCATTGAATGCGGCGAGCTGCTTCGCGGGCGGCTTGAACTGCGGGAAGCAGCAAGGCCACGAGAATTCCAATAATAGCAATGACGACCAAGAGTTCCACCAACGTAAACGCCCTTCGTTTGTCTGTTCGCATGATCTATCTCCTGTCACGACTTTCGATCTATTTGAATTGAATCTATCGCAGTAGCAAGTTCCGTCGGCCGCCCGTCTGGCATCAATCGTCTTCTGTCTTCACTTCTGCTGTTTCCGGCTTCTTTATCGCCACAACGACTTGACGTTGTAAGATCGCCGGTTGGTCCGCGCGATCAAGATACTCAGCAACGACGGTGATTTGAATTCTGCCCGCGCCGTCCTCCAGCGATTTCGTCTTGATCTGAACGCTTGATCTCAAGTCACCAGATGAGACCGCCAGGTTGGGTTCCCACGTTTCGCCGGTGTAACCGGAATTCAATTCCAACGCCGCAACGGCCCGTTCGATGCCGGATTCGACGAGCCAGAAACATTGTCGTCGATCCTGCTCGACACGACCTTGCCGATGCTGAATCGTCATCGTCTGCACAAGAGTCGTGCCAAGCATCACGACAACAATCAATGCGCACAGCACAATTCCGGTAGCCATGCCGGACCGGCCATTGATCGTCCGACGTTGACGCATTCGATTCTTCCACGATCGTAATAAAGCAGTGGTTCGATTCATGGCGCCACACCTTTCTTGCGTCCTTCTCTCGTCTCGCCCGCTCTGCCGACCCGGCGTGCGGCAGCGCGAACCGTCACGCTCAGGCCGGCCGGCATCGCATCCTCCGTTGTGACGGCACTGCGGTGCACTCGGAGTTCAACGAAGGGCACCGTCTCGACAGTCGTTCGGGTCCAGCCTTGTTCTCTATCCGGCGTCAAAGAGAATGTCACTTGGCGGGGCGGCTCCATACCGTGGCGCGTTTCGCGAATGATGTGATCCTCATGTAAACGGTATTCGACGACCCGTTGATCATCCAATGCAAGCTGCAACCGGTCGGCTGAACCAGGCGTATCGCCAGCCTCACCGACTTGCTGGTCGAGTGTCATCTTTCTGGCCGCATGAACGTCGGCACGAAACTGGCGAACAAACTGTTGCTGTTCGATGCGATCAAAGGCCATTGAGCGGACACGCTGGTCAGCTCGAAACATCACCTGCAGGACCAGCAGGGCGGCGCCGAGCACGACCGATGTCGTGGCGATGACCACCAGGAGCTCAATAAGCGTAAAGCCAGTTCGTCGTGGTTTCATCGGACCTCCCCGGAGTGCTTGAACTTCCAGGCTTCCAATTGAGCAGCCCGTCCGTGTCCATGTTTCTCCCTTTGCCATTCCACTACAACTTTCAGGTGGCGGGCGGCCGGTTGTCCCTCGATGTCGGTTACGACGATGCGCAGCTGAGCGTCATCGAGAACCCGCTGTCCGTCGGGGGACAGGGGTCGGTCCCAACGACGGTCCGGAGTCACGCGTTCCCAGGGCAACGCCATCAATTCCTCCATGACGTTGGCAACCTCTATGTCGGCAACCAGCCGAGCGTCCTCGAGCCGATGCTGGCTCATAGCCAATGCCAGCAACTGCGTGGCGGCCGCCATCGTTGCCATACAGATGACAAGAGCCACCAACAGCTCGGCAACTAACGAGCCCTGTCTCGCCCAACGAGATGTTGTGTTGTGCTTCATTATGCAAGCGCTCTGATCAGCGAGAACAATGGGGACATGATGGCAAAGGCAACGAACGCGAAGCCGGATGCGAGCAAAAGAATAAGTATCGGAAAACCAATATTGACCGCCGTCCGAAATCTCAGAGTAAAACGGCGAATCGTGCCTTCGGCAAGTTCATCCAGCGCCCACGACAGATTCCCCGACCGCTCCGCAACCTGCAACAGACCGCTTTCGGCCGGCCGCAGAAAACTCACTCGTTCAAGTGACTCACACCAATGCTGGCCACGGTCGATATATCCCACGGCGCGATCGAGTTGTCTACGGATTCGCGGGATGCGCTGAAAGGCGGACAGGTGTCGTAACGTCTTAGGAACTGACCGTTTGTCTCGTACTGCGATCGCAGTCAAACGCAAAACGGCCGAGCGATCCAACGGCGAGAAGATCCGATTGATGAGCGGTAGGCCCCGGAACGAATAACCAGCATACGCCAAGATCGTGCACAACAGAATGAACGCACCAATCATCATCAACGGAACGAACAACACCGCGCCATCGACAAAAAACGTCTCCGATGCTCCGATGAGCGCCTGTGTAACCGAAGGCAACTCCAGTTCGAACTCTTCGAACATCTTGGCAAACACGGGCATTATCTTGATCATGATGAACACGACAATCAGGAAAGCGAAAGCGATAATCCAGCTAAGATAGAAGAACTTCTCGAGCACCGCTCTCCACGTCAATTGCGCGGCCTGCCACTGGTCGGCAATCGAACGCATCGTTTGCGGCAGATTTCCCGAGCGCTCACCCATATCGACGGCCAGGTGCATTTCACTCGGAACCGAGAGCCGCGAATTTCGCATGGCGTTGGATAACGGGACGGCCGCATCCAGATAGGCCGCTAATCGCCGTGCCCGCGAGGCCGTCAGGCCATGCCGTTCGCGCGCAAAACTGCGAGCGGCTACTTCCAGGGGAATGTCATGTTCGGCAGAGACCAGCATGGCGGAAATCAAGGCGTGAGCCTCGCTGACGCGGTAGAGGTGAATGGCGCCGACGAGGATCACGACGATGGCGATCCAGGAGACCATAGCCAAATACCATGTGCACATCCACATGCCGCTAAGCAAAAGCACCCACGCGCTGACCTTGAGGACATAGCTCAGAAAATGCCCGTCCGAAATCCGTCGGCACTGGTGGCGATAGCTGAAGATCCACATCAGCCCATAGCCGGACAACACCAGCGCAACCGGAAGAAATGTCAGGATAACTGCTTCGTTCATCAGTTTCTCTCAATCCTCGCAACGGGCAGATGACAGGCCCCGCCGCGCCACAATCGGTCAGCTCAATTGACTAATCAGGCCGATCAGCGGCATGAACAACGCCAGAACGACGATAATGACAACACTCGCCACGCCGACAAACAAAACCGGCGGGACGATCTGGCGCAGCAGCACTGCGCGACTCCATGTTCGCCGTCGAAACATGTCGGCCGCCGTCTCGAACGAATTCTCCAAACGGTTGGACTTTTCACCCCATTCCAATAAGGGAAGAAGAGTGGCTGGTACTGCGTCATTCCGTGCAGCCTCGGATGATAATCGCCCGCCTTGCGAAACCGCCCGGCCAAGCTGTGTCGACATCATCGCGACATACGCGTCACGTACTCCATCCGCTGCCAAACGCAATGCCTCGTCCAGTCGCATCTGGCTGCTTAACAACAGATGCATCAAACTGCACCACTCGGCGATGGCCGACCAATACCAAAGTCGACCAAAAAGCGGCATCGTTGCTCGTAACTTGCTCGTCACAACGCGTCCCAACAAAACTCGCGAGATGACGACAAACGCCACGAACACGGTCAGCAGCGAACTCAGCACCCACAGGCCATGATGGCACCACCAGAAAAGCGCCTCTGTTACAGCAGGCAACTTGAGTCCAAATTCTTCCATCATCGTTTCGAACGACGAAGATGTGATGGCGAGAATTGTTGAGAGCACGGCAATTGCCAGTACAACCACACTCCCTGGGTAGATGAAGCCGCTGAGTACCCATCGTTGCAGATTGCGCGCCGCCTTCTGCTGTTCGACCAACCGCATCAACGTGTCGCCCAGGCCGCCACCCTTAACGGCCGCCGAGACCAGGCCGCGAACGTGTGGAGGCAACATATTGTCAGCCTGCTCCAACGTCCGTTCCAACGACTTCCCGCGGTCCAACTGGCCGGCGATCCAATCCAGAGCCGCCGAAACGCGTGCTGATGAACATTCTTCGGCCGCCGCCCGAAGAGCCGGAGCCAGGGGAACTTCGGCCTGAGCAACATCGGCGACCTGAGCTACCAACTCCTCAGCCTGAACGGCGTTAAGCTCACGGCCCGCGGCCAGTTCATCAACCGGTGACAATTCGATCACATCTAATTCGCGATCGTCGAGCAACGCACTCGCTGATTCTGCTGAATCGGCTTCGACCTGGCCGGTCACGGTACGGCCGTCAGCATCCCTGGCGGTATAACGGTAAATGGCCATCTACTGTGGTATTCCCAATGTGATCCAGAGTCGTGTCATCGGCCAGAAGACCAGCAAGCCGTGGATCAGAACCACGCACCCGCCGATGGCTGCGGAGCTGATAATCGGAAGATAAATATCCACCCAAGCCACGTCCTGAGCGGCCCGACGACGATACATGTCGGCCGAGTTATGAAGTGTTTTTTCCAGGCTTGCCGAACGGTGCCCCGAAAGAATTGCCCAACCCAACAAGGGTGGTAAGCCATCTGGCAGGTCTTGGCGAGATTCAATCGTCTGTGCGCGCTCAAGCCGATCGGCCATCGTCCGTGCCGTTTTCATCAAAGCGGAATCACCCGTCGCATCGGCGGCCAGGCAAAGAGCCGTTTGGAGAGGGACGCCATGTTGGAACTGCAGCAAGAGCAATTCGCAGAATGTCGCCAGGCGACCATGATGTTGAGCGCGCGAAATGCTCGGCCACCGCGTGTGCCGAGCGGGCCCGGAAGCGTCCCGCAGCTTGCGCCCCGACCGGACCCACCAGACCAAGAGGCCGACGAATATCAAAATGGGCGGCCAGGGTCCCCAATAGACGAAGTGCTCACTCATCCAGACGAAACCAGCCAGTACCGAGTCCTCACGTTCGGTCAGATCCAGGAAGGCTCGATAGGTCGTCGGAATGAAATAGGCCATCGCCAGGGCCAGCAACCCGTACGCCGCGATCAACAGAACCAATGGGTAGGCTAGCGCCACTCCCATTGAGCGGCGTAGCTCGCACGTTCGTCGCGATGTTTCCGAGAGTCCCTGCAACGCTTCGGCCAGATTCCCCGATCTGGCGCCTGCCAGTACGACGGCCCGCCAAATGGGTGGGATCGTTGAATCTTCCCTCTCTAAGATGTCGACAAGACTCTCGCCCGCTTGTAAACGTCGTCCAATCTGATCGGCCAATCCTCCGACCCGGCCCGGCAACTCCGTCGACATGGACACTAGCCCCTGGTCGAGCGGAATACCAGCTCGGACCAAGGCAGCAATCTCATCGTTCAGCGCGGTCAGATCCTCCATCGATACCTTGATCAATGGGCCACGGTCCACGTTGCTCACGTCCGATTCCCCTCGATAAACGTCCGAGCGTCGGCATGCATTCCAATAGCGGCTTACGAGTTCATCGCTCTAGGGTTAACAACGACGCTCGATCGTCAGGCGCGCGCGAATTCCAGGAAAAAAACACAACGACGAACGGATAGAATCCAGACACTCTAATCCAGACCCAGTTTCCAGCCGTCGTTCGCCAGGCGGTCGCGGTTGCCGCGGCATTGATGGCGCGTCTCCAATGGCTGAGGAACGCCCAAACGGTCGTGTTGGACCATCAAGGAGCGCGAGAAGACGCCGTTCCGTGTGACCGACATGGCGTGGAGAGAAACGGAGGGTAACTTTAGCCGTCAGCTTGGGCGCAGAGGGGCGGACGGCG
>CAYNDU010000062.1:0-15177 GCA_964395615.1 uncultured Pirellulaceae bacterium
CAACCTCTCGCCGCGCGTTGCGTTTCATTCCTTGCCGGCGGATGGTTGCAGCGATGGCAAAGGCCGGGCGGGCACGGCGGGTGTGCCCGCGGGTACCGCGGAGGGGGGCCAGCCCATTCCGGGATAGCTGGAATAGGCCCGTTGAGGGTTGTGCCCTCGGGCCGGCGTCTGCCGATTCCAATGGCTTGACCGGGAATGATAGCCGTCGCCCCAGCCGTACCCGATTTCTCTTTGAAGGTAGTTGATCGCCGAGAACCGACTGCCGAGCTGCCAATGCCAGGCGGTGGCCGGCTGAGCGATGGCGGCCGCGCATACAAGTCCGAGCACGAGCGACCGGAGATGGGTAAGACGCATGTTGGATCCTTCAACCTGCAGATCGTGGACGGACGGGGTTGCCGCCGAGGCACATCGGTTCGGCGTTTCAGATGCCATTCTTCTGATGTTCATCGAACGTGCGGTCGCCTTCAACGTACTTAATCTGCCGGCCGACCGAGACAATCGCCGGTGAGGAATACGCGCTGTAGCGAATGTGACATTTATTCCACGTCAGGAAGGACAGGGAATCGGGTCGCCAGGCACGGCGAACGGCACGAACGGCACAATCGGCGCGCAAGGCGCAGAGCGCGCGCAAGGCGCAGAGGGCGCGAAAAGCGCAGCGGGTGCGAAGAGCGCAGCGGGTGCGAAAGACGCGACATGGTGTGCGTCGGCCGGGCGCTACGTGGCCCGATTGAGCTCAGTCAGGGGCCCGACGGCGACAGCGCTATAGTTCGTCAGCGGGAAACGCGTGAGCACTTGCCTCACATCTTCCAATGTCACGCTTCGGTACGAAGAAACAACATCGTGAACGGTCAGGTACTCGTGACGTTGCAGCCAGGCGCTTCCGAGCGAAAAGAGACGGTTCGCCGGCCGTTCACTTTGCAGGACGACCTGGGCGCACGTCTTGTTGCACGCCTGTTCCAATTCCTCCTTCGACAAGCCGGCTCGTTGTACTTCCTTCAGGACATTCAGCACTTGCTGTAGATTGGACGCGGTTTGATCGGGCGAGCCGAACAGCATCGTCGCATAGATGCCTGCCCCTTCGAATTCGTAGGAGTAGACGACCGCACACTCGGCGCGACCCGTATCAATCAGTTCCCAGAACAGACGGCTCCCGCTATCATCGCCGATCGCTGTGCTGAGCAGTCGGGCGGCGAAACGATCATCATCTTCGGCTGCCGGCCCGTTCGCGATCTGGATCACGTATTCCTGTGTGGCCACCGGGTGCGGAAATACGCGAAAGTCGTTCGTCGATTCGACGGGCACTCGATCGCGGTCGACCGATTGCCGTAGCCAGTTGCCGCAATGTTGGTCGGCGAATTCCACGACCTTGTCGAAGTCGATGTTTCCGGCTCCAGCAAGGACCATATTGTTGGGCGCATAACGGAGGTCAAAATAGGCCCTCATCTGTTCGGCCGTCAGTTGGCGAACGCTATCGACGGTGCCGAGCACACTGCGGGCAAGCGGGTGTTGATGGAAATGGACGGCCATACTCTTTTCGTGTGCGCCGAA
Organism: uncultured Pirellulaceae bacterium; assembly: GCA_964395615.1. Taxonomy (GTDB): domain Bacteria; phylum Planctomycetota; class Planctomycetia; order Pirellulales; family Pirellulaceae; genus CAYNDU01. The sequence continues at coordinate 1,549 of CAYNDU010000062.1, forward strand.
CGGCGGCTGATCGTCGTACTTGGCGATCTCTTCCAGAATGACTTGCTTCTCCGTATCGAAGTCCGCCTGTCTCAGAGACGGGCGCATGATATCGGTCAGCAGGTCGAGCGCATGCAGCTGGTATTCGGGCAACACGGCGACGTAGTAGACCGTTTGTTCCTCGCTCGTAAAGGCGTTGGCGTGACCACCGATCTCATCCAATTCTCGATTGACGTCGGCCGCCGTTCTCCGATCCGTCCCCTTAAACGTCATATGCTCCAGAAAATGGCTCACACCCGAATTGGCGTCATGCTCATCGCGCGAGCCGGTCCGCACCAGGTAGGCCAGGGCACAGGAATGGGCCCGAGGATTGCATTCAGCAATGATCTCCAGCCCATTGTCGAGTTGATGTTTACGGAACTTCAACGGGCGTCTCCAGTGGTTCCTGACCAAGTGTCACGACAACAAAATCGCCTGGCGGTCGCTCGCGCAGGTACTCGTTGATGCTGTCGACCGACAATTCGTCGATCACCCGGCTGACTTCGTCCAGCGATTGCACTCGACCCAGGTAGTACCAATCGGCGGCCATCGAGCCGCTGCGCGACGCACTCGACTCCTGTTGCATGATCAACGAACTCTTCAACCGGGCCTGTAAACGCTGCAACTCATCGTCGTGCACGCCATCGGCCAGGGTGCGAAGCTCGTGGATCAATACGTCCAAAGTCTCCTGAGCTCGTTCGGTGGTTGTCCCGGCATAGCAGAGCACGTGGCCCCGGTCTCGCAGCGTGTGACAGACCGCGTAGACCGCATAACAAAGCCCGCGTTTCTCGCGAACTTCCGTGAAAAGCCGGGAGCTCATCCCGTCGCTCAACACGCCGATTGCTCCGCGAGCCTGATAGTAGAGCGGATCGTTGTAGGGTACCGCGGGAAATCCGACCGTAATGTGCATCTGATTCGACGAATGATCCAGGTGCCTTGTTTTTCTCTCTGGGGTCGAGCCGTTCGGTTCAGCTAATTCCATCGGCTGCCAATCACCCAGCAGTTCGCCCACACGGTCTCGAAGACGCGCAAAGTCAACGTTACCGGCGACGCTCAGAATGGCCCCGTTCGGTCGGTAGGATGAGTGATAGAGGTGTTGCACGTCCTCGAGTGTGATGCGTTCCACGTCCTCGATCAGGCCCACGCTGCGCCGGCCCCAGGGATCCCCATACATTTGCTGCCGGAGCTCCTGCATCGCTCGTTGAGCCAGATCGTCCTCAAGTGAATAGAGCTCTTGCAGACATCCCTGCCGAGCGTCCTCCAGTTGCTCGGCCGGCAAGTGCGGTCGCAAGACCACGTCCGAGAATATCGCCAAGACCCGATCCAGCTGATCGGCCAGCATCGCCCCACCGATGCGCGCGTGGGCACCGGCCACGGAAGACGAATAGTCGACTCCCAGGTTCTCGAGGTCGCTGATGAATTGCCGACTGTCCCGCTCGCCGCAGCCCCGTTGGACCGTTCGCGGGGTGAAATCGCGCACCCCCAACCCCCCGGCGGGGGCGCGGATCGCGCGGGCCGGCAAAAAGAGCGAAAAGGCGGCCGATTCGAGCCACTCCATACGCTCGGACAATAGCACCAGGCCGTTGTCATAATGGTGGATGTTGATCGTGTCGGACACGGCATGCCAGTCTTTAGAACCAAGTGGGTCAATGCCGCCCCAACAAACGTCAGGAGGCACTCTCGCGCGGCCGTTGAGTCTTCGAAACGGCCCGGAACGACACCCTGTTTCACCGTGCCGCTCCGGGGCACAGGATAACAACCCCCGACCGTCTTTAACAGGGCGGGGGACCCGTGATGCCACGGCCTGCCGCGGTAAGGTGGATGTTCCGTGGATGCCCCGGATCACCGGCTGATGCCACGGGATGGTGCGGCGTGTTCGTGGACGGTCGCGCGGCTCTATGGATCGGGACGTGTGTTTGAGTTTCGAGTTTCGAGTTTGGATGAGGGTGTCGCTGTTTCTTCGACGATCCCGATGATTGCGCCGCTGTGCGAGCGCCGAACGGTTAGGCGAATGCCATCTCAACAGCCTTGTAGACCGTCTTGATTCGGCGGAAGCCGAGTCGAGTGTAGAGGCGAACGGCCCCATCGTTCTTGGCCGTGACCTCCAAGTACGCTCGGTGCAATCCGGCCGAGCGGAATCCGAGAAGCGCTTGGTGCAGCATGGCGGTCCCAAGTCCTTGCCCGCGGTGCAAGGGCGTAATTCCCAGATTCTGAACGGCACCATAGGTATTGCCGTCTCGAATTCCCTGGATCGTGCCACAGTAGTCCGGATGCGACTGCCCAGGCGGGCGGAAGGCGAGCAACCAGGTGGCCTCGGGGACGAAGGCTTCGCGGCGGGCGATCTCGGTCATTAACCGGCGGCAGCCGTCCAGCTCGCCCAGGCACGGAAACACGTGTGCATCGATTTCATGGCAAAAACTTGCGTATTTTGCTTCCGCATGGAACGGCAGGCAATCAGGGTGCCAGGCGATGAACTCGTAGTGCAGCGGCAGATCGGGGCAACAGAAAAAATTGCCGTTTAGCGGCATTTCAAGGCGGTAGCGTTTGAAGTAGGTAACACCCATATGGTCTTCAACCCTTCGTGACCCCCAAGGGGTCGCCAAGTTATCGCCTGAGGGGCGATCGGTCGCTGTCACTGCTTCAAGCCCCCGTGACGGGCGATCTGCTCGACAATGGTTACTCTATCCTATCGCCCAATACGGCCCGATTCAACTTCCGACCGAATCACAGCAAGAGAAATCGGCCGGTCGCGGTCCGGCAATCCGGCCTGGATAACGTGGGGCGGAGAATCAGTATATTCGGCACGAGGCGTTTCGAAGGGGCGCCAAAAAGGCTGTTTCCTGTACGCGTGTCCTCTGTGGTTCCATCGATGGCCGTCGTTCGACGCAACGTCGCTCGCACACTCCGTTGATTGCGAAGCGGCACGTCCCCGCTGTGACGGGCTCCCCCCCCCCTTCGGGCGCTAACTGGTCAGCGATCAATGCCGGTTTGCTTCGGCAATGCTCACCGCTTGACGGGAGACTGAGCGAATTCGGCAACGCTTTCGATTGCCCGGCACATCGATGGGCGTACGACCTCGTGCACTTCCAGGGAATCGCCGATGCCGTTGAGCATTGTCAATGTGAGGCGTCCGCCCAGGTGCTGTCGGAACTCTTCCAGACCCAGAAACAGCCTCTCGACGTCTTCCAGTAGCGGATGGAAAAGTTCGAAGCCAAGTCCTCTCAAGCAGTCCAGCACGCGCAGGGTGGCTGACTGCGAGAGACCGAGCTCCAAGGAGGAATAGACGGCATCGACCGCCACGCCGATGGCCACCGCTTCGCCATGCCGCAATTGAAAGTCGCTTAACGCTTCAAGCCGGTGCGCGGACCAGTGTCCAAAATCGAGCGGACGCGCTTCCAACATCTCGAATGGATCGCCCCCGCGAGTGATGTGTTCGAGATGGAGCTCGGCTGACCGGCGAATGACCGGCCCTGTGGCCGAAGGCAGGCGTTGCACGATCGACTCGGCCGAATTCTCGATCCGCTCAAAAAAAGGGCCATCTTTGAGTAAAGCGACCTTCACGGCTTCGGCGAACCCGCAGCGAAAATCTCGATCACTCAGCGTGTTCAGCAAGCCGGCGTCGTTAATCACGGCCCACGGCACCGAGAACGATCCCAGCCAGTTCTTCTTTTGAAAGAGATTGACTCCGTTCTTAACGCCGATCCCCGAGTCCGCTTGGGCCAACGTCGTCGTCGGCAGCCGGACGAGCCGAATACCTCGGTGGGCAATCGAAGCGGCAAAACCGACCGCGTCGAGCACAGCACCACCACCGATGACCAGGACGTAACTTCGCCGGTCCAGATCGGCGGCATGCATCACTTTCAGAATCCGTTCCAGAATGTGTACATCGTTCTTGATCGTCTCGCCGCCCGGGACCAGGTGTGGAGTGCCGATCAGTTCGAGTCGATTCGCGTGCTGCTCGGCCCAGTCGGCCAGTTGAGAGACCAGGGTCGGACGGCTGTCGACGACGTGCTGGTCGAGCCACACCTGGACACGGGGCGGGCAGGCCTGGGACGAGGCGAGCAGGTCCAACAGGACCTGTCTGTCCTCCAGATTCGAGAAGACGTCCTCGGTGAATCGCAAGCGGTGGACCTGCGGCACCTGGAATGCCACGTCGATTGCCTGCCGCCGTGATTCTGCCATCGTCGATGAATGTTCCGTTCTGGGCTCGTGATGCGAAGTGGATGCCACTCCGTCCAGAATAACCCAAATCACCCGCCACGTCACCGGTCTCCATCCTGCGCGGCGCTGAATCTCTGCCGATTATTCAGTCAACCGGGCGCCCGATCATGCGGCGCAATCGACGTAGATTGATGAGGTCCCAGAGTTTGCCGGTCTTGGGACAATTGCCCTTGGGAGTTTCGAGGTACATCGGAACGCGTTTGAGCCGGCGGTCATTGACAATGCGCGCGAACGCCTTGTTCCCAAGGTAGCCTTTGCCGATGTGTTCGTGTCGGTCAACGCGTGAGCCGAGTTCCCGCTTACTGTCATTCAAGTGAATGGCCTTAATCCGTTTGAGTCCGACGAGCTGGTTCAACGTGCGCATGGTCGCCCGGTAGTCGTCACGGTCGGTCAGCCCGTACCCTGCCGCAAGGGCGTGGCAAGTGTCGAAGCAGATGCCCAGGCGATCCGGTTCCTTGACCCCATCAAGAATCGTGGCCAGATGTTCAAATTTCCAACCGAGGCAAGTCCCCTGCCCCGCCGTATTCTCAAGTAAACACCGGCATTTCAAGTCACGTGTCTGCCTGTTCACTTCGTTCAGGGCTCGGATCACCTTCCGTAACCCGGCCAATTCGGTGCCGGTCGTGTGCGCGCCGGGATGGAGCACGACATAGCCAAGCCCCAGCTGCTCGGCCCTCAGCAGTTCGACGACCAGGGCGTCGACGGATTTCTTCCAGAGCTCCTTATCGGGGCTGGCCACGTTGATCAGGTAGGAGCTGTGGGATATCGGATGGGTGATCGCGTGACACTTCAGGGCCTGCCGGAAAAGGTCGACACTCTGCGCCTGGATGTCAGGGGCACGCCACTGATTGTTGTTCTTGGTGAAGATCTGAAGGCAGTGGCAAGTTGCGTCGTGAGCACGGTCGACCGCCTTGTCAAACCCACCGGCCATCGACATATGAGCTCCAATCACTGGCGTCTTTCGTTCCATCGTGGTGATACCTTGAATGCCTGTCGCGACCGCTATGATAACAGGAAGATGAAGACAATCGACACGAGAATGAAAACCTCAATTCCGCTCAACACCGTCGCGGCGATTAATGTCGAGCGTCCTTGCGGGTCAACGTCTCCACCCGCGATGGCCAGGAATTCGGCGCGCGCCTGCCACAATGCGAGAATTGCGAACGCGGGACAAAAGATCCATCCAAAGATGGCCATGGCCAGGACCGAGTGGGCGCGGTGCGGTTGCCAATGCTGGCGCTGAATTCGGCCGCGTGCCGAAAGGGTCTGGAGGCGGGAGGCGGATCGCTGGGCGGCCGCTCCACGGCGTGCGAAATGCCGGAGCAGTTTGCCCGCCGGCTGCCAGTCCTGCGTCTGGCCGTGCCGAATGTGTGAGCTACGCGAGATTCGGTTTTCGGCGAACCAGTCGTCCAACGTCCGACGGCGGACAGGGCCGTATTCGTCGCCCTCTTCCGTCCGCACCCACCACTGGTCTTCCGATGTCGGCGCGTCCTCGGCCGGTTGCTCCGTTGCCCGCGCCGATCCGACTGAACCTTCCGCACCGTGGCCCGAGGGCACGCTGTAGATGAACCCGCATTGCGGACAGCGGGCTTTCTTGCCCGCATGTTCGTTGGCCACCTGAAGCAGCGTCCCGCATCCCGCGCATTCGGTTTGAATCGCCATCGGCGGGTCCGTTCAGCTAAACAGGCTGGTCACGGCTTCCGCCTTGACCAGTTCGCGAGGTTGGTTCAAGTGGTTGTAGACGATCGTGGTCGGCTGAATGCCGAAGGCGTGGTAGACCGACGCGAGAAGTTGGCCCGGATGAACCGCATCTTCCAACGGCGCCGAGCCCGTCTTATCGGACTTGCCATGCACGTAACCACGTTTCGTGCCGGCCCCGGCGACGACCGAAGTGTAGCAGTAGGGCCAGTGGTCTCGCCCGTCGGCCGAATTCCCGTTTCCGGACGTACTGACGCCCTTCTGTGGGCTGCGCCCGAACTCGCCGACGGCGACGACCAGAGTTTCATCAAGCAAACCGCGTTGATCGAGGTCCTCGATCAGCCCGGACAGGCCGGTGTCGAGCAACGGTGCCGACTGGTCTTTCATTCGCTTCGTCAGGCCAACGTGGTGATCCCACGAGTGGTTATCGGAATTGGCCACCTTGGGCCATACGACTTCGACCACGCGCGTACCGGCCTCGACCAAACGGCGCGCGAGCAGGCAGCTCTGCCCGAACGTGTTCTTGCCATATCGCTCTCGAACGGCCAGTGGCTCGGCACGCAGATTGAATGCCTCACGTGCTCGGCCCGAGACGATCAAATTCAGCGCCTGCTCAAAATATTCGTCCAGATTCTGGTCCTCGACGGCTTTGTTGATCGCGCCCATTCGTGCGTCGATGGCCGCACGCAGACGAGCACGACGTTGAAGACGAACCGAGAACAGATCGGGCGGCAACGTCAGGTCATCGACCTTGACCTTGTCCATCTTGCTCATATCCATGTCGTCGCCGGGAGGATAGAGGTAGTAGGGGTCGAATCCCTTTCCCAGAAAACCGGCCGTTCCCCCTTTCCCGACCACGTTACTCTCCTGTAACGGGCGCGGCAACATGACGAAAGGCAGCATGGGCTCATTCGACGGCTTCAGCCGGATGATCTGCGAGCCGAAATTCGGAAAGTCCTTCGGGCTCGGCGGCTCCAATTGGCCCGATGGACTCACCTTGTCGGTCGTGTAGCCGGTCATCATCTGGTAGATGGCGGCCGTGTGGTTGAACAGGCCGTTAGGCGTATAGCTCATCGACCGAATCATCGTGAACTTGTCGTTGACCTGGGCCAGTTTCGGTAGTACCTCGGTAAAGTGCACTCCCGGCACCTTCGTGGCGATCGGCTTGAAAACGCTGCGCACTTTCTCGGGCGCCTCCGGTTTCGGATCCCAGAGGTCGAGATGGCTGGGCCCACCTTGCAAGTAGATCAAGATCACGCTCTTGGCTCGGCCCCACCCCGGCCCGCCTTGAACCTGGGACTCAGCTGCCTGGCCCTGCAGCCGCAACACTTGCGACAACGTCATCCCCAACATTCCAGCGCCGCCGACTCGCAGCAGGTCGCGCCTGGTAATTCCGACGTGAGGATCGCAGACGTCTTTTCCCGCTTGGCCGTGAATTCGCCACATTTCAAGAACTCCTATCTAAACACCTCGCACCGGGGCAGCCAGTTAATGATTGAATAAGAAAGCGGGACTGTTGATCAAGGCCCAGGTCAGATCCTGAGCGGCGGTCAAACGGCGTGCCTTCAGTTGCCGCCTGCTCTGCTCGACATCGGCCCGCAATTGTACCAGCACCGGATCATCGGGCGTCGGTTTTTCCAGCTGCGCGACTGTCGCGTTGCGACTGGAGATTCCGCCGTCGATCGGCACGGGCCGCTTGGCATCGGCCACCGCGGCCTGCAGCTTGCTGAACGAAGCATCGACACCTCGGAAGTAATCCGTCAGGGTCTTCAACTGCGCGTCGCTTCGCTGCTTTGCGGGTGTCGAAACGACCGCGTCCAATGACTCGGGAAGAGATAGGGCCGGTTTTCCCTCGTCCGTCGCGACGGAGACTCGGAAACGGGCCAGGCGGTGATCCGCCGCATTATGATATTGATGGATCTTCAGCTGCAGTCGGACACCCGAATCAAAGTTGATCGGCTTCTTCGTCTGGAAAGTGGCCCAGTGGACAATGCCTCCCGCCGGAGCCGTTGCCCAGCCTCGCTGGTCGTTGGTCACACCGTCAATGGCCTGGGCGATTTCAAAGCCCGTTTGCGTGAAGTCGGCCGTTGGTTGCTGCAGGCCGACGGGAGCGAATTTCGCTTCCTTGGTTGCCGGCGCGGCCGTCAGCTCAAATTCCGTGACCACGAAGTTGCCGTTTGGCGGGAGGCCGGGTCCGCCCCCCTTGATGCCTGCCAGCGGCAGCGTCTCGAGTCGCACGTGAGTGATGGGGCTCAGCGACGTCTCAAACGTGATCGTATAGACCCCTTTCTCGGCCTTCCCGCTTGCGACGATGGAGCGATCGTCCCGGGCGGTCAACCGTGCGCCGTTTGACGCGGTCGCCTGCGAAGCCCTTAGCGGAAACCACTCGCGATCCGTCTTCTGTTTGGCGCTCCACGCGAGTGCCGCCTCCGGCAGCTTCGATTCATACTGCTTGACTTGCTGCTCGGCTTCCAGAATCTTTTTCTTCCGAGCCTGCTCCAGAGTGGCGACTTTCGGGGCAATCCGGGCGGTGTACGCCTGCAAGTCCTGCCGTGCCTTTTCCAGGCTTTCTAGACGACTCGCCTCCAACTCCTTTTTGCGAGCCACCCAAGTCTGCTCGCTCTGCTTGCGTCGAAGTTCGAGTTGTTCGTGATCCTCGTCGATTTCCTGCAGCACGGCCAGGGCGGTCGAGACCTCGTCGTCGGTAGCCGGGCGGTTGAGGACGCGCAGGAACAACTCTTGAACCAGCTGGTTATCGTCGGGCTGTTCTTCGACCAGCTTTGAGAGTGCGTTGGCCGGATCGGCCAGCACGTTCGACACGATCGGGCCACTGATCATCGCCATGACACTCGTCAACTGAATGTCGTTCGATCGTTCGCATTCGCAGGGGCTCTCTCTCGAGGGACGCCCCAACGTCGAAAGGAAACCGCTCGGCAACTTGATTCCGGCGTCGGCCAGTTGAACGGCGCGCGTGCCGGCCGGTACCCCGGGTATCTTGGAGGTCGCGCCGGTAACGGCATGGAGTGCATCGAACAGCACTTCAGCCGGAAGACGACGCGCCTTGGCATGCGAGAAATTTGTCGCGTCGTCCGAGTTCCAGCGATTCGTGACGATGGACAACTGATAGGTCCGCGACTGACAGATCAGGTTGATGACATGCCGTACATTGAATCCACTTTCGATGAACTCCTGAGCCAGGTAGTCGAGCAACTCGGGGTTCGTCGGCGGGTTCCCGGCCCGAATATCATCAATGGGCTCGATGATTCCGGTCCCAAGCAGGTAGGCCCATAAGCGGTTGACATAACTGCGAGCGAAGTACGGATTATCCGGCGAGGTCAACCAGGCAGCCAATTGCTGCCGGCGCGTCGCGTGATCAGGCGCCTTGAAGTCACACGAAAACGGGAATTCAGGTGCCGCGACCTCTTTTGTTCGGTCATGGATCATCTCGCCGGCGGCCCCGTCCTCGATAATCTCGAACAGCGGCTTGGCGCCTTCCACCGCCGTGCCGCCGATCTTGCGGCCCTTGGCCGCCGGATCAGCCTTCCGACCGACTCGAGCGAAATAGGCGGCCGTGTGATAATACTGGTCCTGGGTCCATCGTTCAAAAGGATGATCGTGACACTTGTTGCAGCTGAATCGGACCGCAAGGAATAACTGAGTGGTCGTCTCCATCACGTCTTGAGGGGTGCGCAACGTCTTAAAATACGAGGCAGCCGGGTGTTCTCGGTTCGATCCGGTCGCCGTGACGATTTCGCTTACAAATTCGTCATAAGGACGATTCGCTGCCACCTGCCGGCGAATCCACGAGTGAAACCCTGTGGCCCCATCGGGACCCAAAAACTTGCGGTTGACCGAAAGGAGGTCGGACCACTTGTTGGTCCAGTAGTCAACGAAGGCATCGCTCCCAATGAGAGACTCGATCAGCTTGGCTCGCTTAGAGGTCGAGTCCGCCGAATCGGCCAGGAATTTTCGAACGGTATCGGCAGTCGGGGGCAGACCGGTCAGGTCGAGCGAAACGCGGCGGATAAACTCGGCGTCCGAGCAGAGTTCGGAGGGTTGGATCTTCAACCGCTGCCATTTCGCGGCTACCAACTGGTCGATCCGCCGGCCGCCGGCCGGGGCTTGCCAATCGAATCCGGTCCGATCGCCCATGACGGTCAAGGTGGTCGCCGTGTAGGCACCCTCATAACGTGCCAGAATCGGAGCCTCGCCTCGGCGCAACGAGGCGATCAGGCCCGAGGGTTGCGCCGCGGCCACTTCCGAATTACCGCTGGTGACGAACGCCTCATGCGTGACGTCCCGTACCCTCCCGTCCGCATAGCGAGCAACGATGCGGAATTGCTGCCGGCTCCCAATCTTCTGGATGATCGGGTTCTTTGGAGCAATGTCAATGGCCACCACCGGCGGCTTATCGGATGGCAACTTGGCGCCGTGTCCCAGCCAGTCACGGATAATCTGGTAGTAGTCCTCGCCGGGCCGCGTCAGTTGCCCGCCGACATGCGGGACGGCTCCGGTCGCCTTCAGGAGCATCAGGCTGTCGTCGGGCGACGCGATATTCGCTCGTCGACTGCCGTGATCGTCGGTGAATGCTCGTACGTCGACGATTGGGTCGTAGCCGCGCAGGGAGAGTTTGAATCCGTTCTTGCCCTTGGCAGCACCGTGGCACGTTCCCTGGTTGCATCCGAGTCTCGCGACGACCGGCGCCACGTCTCGTCGGAAGTCGGGCTCGTATTCGGCGTCGTAGGCGGCAACGCTTACCGGGACGGTCAGTGATTGGCCGTCCAGGGACAATTGCAACGAAGTCTGGCCGTCGGTGAGCGCTCGAATCGTTCCCTGTCGAGAGATTTCCGCGACCGGTTGGTCCCAGTTGAACTTCACCATGCGTGTGACATCGATCGTCTCGCCGGTCGTTAGCGTGGCCGATACGAGCAGTTGAACGTACTGGTAGGGATCGTTCAATTTGACTTCCCGTGGCACGGACTCCAGCTTCGCGACCTTGGCACCCTCGGGCAGTTGCTCGGGAGCCAGTGGCAAAGCTCGGCTGACTCGAGTTGACGAAGTCGTCAGGTCGGTTTTGCCGTGATGGACTTCGCTGACGGAGACGACGGGGAATCGAAGCGAGACTTCACCAGTTTCCGTCTCGATCATCCGTATGACCCCGTCGGCGCCGGCCGCATACACGTGCTTGCCTGAGGGATGAAAAGCGACACTGTAGATTCCCGTCGTCATCTCCAGCGAGGCTATGCGTTTGACTCCGTCGGTCTGGTATTGCTCGAGTCGCTTGCGCTCGGCGGCAGACCTCGTGGTCGACACCTTGGACATGATTTTCTTGACATCTTCGGGAAGAGACGTATCGAATTCATAGGCGTCGATATCGACCTGGCCCGATCCGTTCAAACTGCTGCCGGCGGCGATGCGCCGTCCGTCGCGGCTGATCGCCACGCTGAACACCCGTCCCTTCATCGGTGGCATCCGCCGGATGAGGTTTGCGTCGTCGCCGATACGGCGGGCGGTCAGCCGAAAGACGCGGTAGATCTTCGGTACGCCGTCCGCACCACCGATGACGATCTCGTCTCGCTTCGGATGACGCACGACGGAGCTGATACCTCCCTTGAGGGCTCCGGGTGTGATGGAGGTGATATTGTCTACAAATCGTTCGGTTGCCACTTCGGTTAGCTTGGCCGTGCCGTCGCGGCTGACAGAGATCAGGTTCTTTCCGTCCACCGAAAAGACAGTGTCCAGCGCCCAGTCGCCATGCGCGCCTTGAAAGAGGACCTGCTTGCCGCTCTTCACATGGAAGGCACGCACCGACTTGTCGCCGCATCCGATGGCGACCACTTCTCCGTCGGGCGACCAGGCTCCGCCATAGATCGTGTCATAGGTGACCGGAATGGACTGGACCAGTCGCGGCTGCCACTTGGGTTGGCCGGCGCCGGACAGGTCCCAGATCTGCAACTCGCCGACCCGACCCGGTAAGCCGCCCGTCACCGCCAGTCGCTGTCCATCGGGTGAGAAGGCCACCGATTCGATCCGTTCGGACATGCCGATCAAACGGGCGGCCACTCCCGCCCCGTCCGCGCCGTGCAACAGCACTTCGTGAAATCCGGAAACGGCCAGCCATTTGCCGTCGGGTGAACAGTCCATCGCCGTGACGACCGGTGGCAACTCATATTGCGGCGGATGGTCGGCATCGTATTGCTGTTGAACACCGGCCGGCGTGTCGTTCTTCGCCCCCTCGGTGATCCAACGACGGACCAGCGCCACCTGTTCGGCCGATAACGGTTCGCCGTCCTGCGGCATCTCGGCCGACCCGTCTTCCGGTGTAATGAGCTCCAGCAGGTAGCTCTCGTCCGGCTTGCCGGGCACGACGGCGGGCGAATCACTTTCACCGCCTGATAACAGGCCGTCAAAGGCAGTCATTATGTAGTCACCACTTGCCTTGGCCGGTTGATGACAGCCTTGACAGTGGGCTTGGATCAACGGGCGAATCTGCCCGTGGTAGCTGACCGGGGCATCGTCGGCCCACGCCGAGTTGCCCAAACAGAACGTCCCCAAGAAAGCGGTAACGCAAACAACTGAAACCAACGTTCCCGTAACCCGATGCATGCCACCGAACTCCTCTATGGGGATGATGGATCGTTAAGAATTCGCCTGGACCACGAGGCATGTGCCTTCGAGCTGCCAACCGTTCATCGTATCGTCGATCGATCGAAAAACCATTTTGCGGATTCCCGCAATGGGCCTGACACAAGCGGACCGCTCGACGCACCCCGACCACGGATCCCTGCAAATTCCCGCGGATAGGTCCGAAGAATTCGTCATTCAGGTAGGATTCTCGACCTCCGCAGCCGTCGCACCCGGGCGGGGAGCCGCCTGAAGCGGCGACCTGAAACCACCTAACAACCTAACAAGTCGACCGACCGCTGGCAAAGCGATTTAAGGTCAAACGGTTAAGAATATGGAAATAGCGTTGCCCAAACCGACGGCGACGCGCTAGAATAATACCGCTGGCAGGACCTGCCGGATGTCAGGGGGGCATTCCTGCGGCGGCACCAATGGTTTCCAGGAAGGGGGCGACTCCATGTGGTTGACTTGGCTTCTGTTCGCGTCGTTAGCGACGGCCCTCGTTGCCTCGCTGTTTTGGGTGACGCGCGAATCGCGAAAACGTCACCGTGACGCCGCATTTCTCGTGCAGGCGCGTCACTCGTTTCGAAGGCGTCGCGAGTGGTTGGAGGCAGAGTTTGTATCGGTCGCCTCCGAAACGCAGTCAAAACACCCGTTCGAATGGAAGGACTGTGAATTTGAGAACGAGGTTTCTTTCGCTCGAGAACGTACATCAAGTCAATTGCGAGCGCTTGTTGGCATCACGGTCGCATTGAGGGCAGAGACGAATTTCGGTTCGTTCGGCTCGGACAACGACGCATCGGCGGGCGGGGATCATGGCCTCGATGGCCTTCGTGCCGCGACGGCCGTGTTTCGATTTGACGGCGAGCACTGGTATACCGACGGTCGAGCGGTCTTCAATCTGACTCCGCAGGAGACGATACTCCACTTTCAACACGAATTGGAAGTCGTCGAATAGACCGAGTCGCCTTCGTCTGGACCGGCGGCCCCTACGTTGACCTGCCCCAACCAATGAGGTGCAGGAACGAGCTTCCGTAGCGGTTGGGCTGAGCAAGGTGTTCACTGGAG
>CAYNDU010000063.1:0-11713 GCA_964395615.1 uncultured Pirellulaceae bacterium
CGACTTCTGCGATCACGCATCGGGCAGATGTGAAAGTCGGGCACGACGGCTCAGGTGAATCAGCTGCAAAAGAGGCTGGCGCAGACGACGAAACGGTACGGCCTGCCCGGCCCGGAACGTGACCAGCCGGCGAAAGCGGCGAAGGTTGATACGGCCGAGTTGATCAGCCAGGCGTACTTGCGCACGTTGAGCCGCCCGCCGAGCGCGACGGAATTGTCGTCGACCAGAGCTTACGTGGCGGATGCGTCAACCACGTCGGCCGGAATGCGCGACGTGCTCTGGGCGTTGCTCAACACAAAAGAGTTCATTGTCAATCACTAGATGAAGTCGGAGTATGATCATGGGATTGCACCGGACGTGCGACGGGGTGCTGCGTCGCGATTTTCTGACAGCGGGAGTACTTGGTGGTATCGGACTGACGTTGCCAGGCTATCTGAGGATGGCGGCTGCAGGGCAAGATCGTCCCGCACATGCCGATTCGGCCATTTTCATTAACCTCCAAGGCGGGCCCTCGCATATCGACACGTTCGATCTCAAGCCGGAAGCGCCGGCCGAGTATCGCGGGACGTTCAAACCGATCGAAACCAATGTTCCCGGAGTGTCGATCTCGGAGCACCTTCCGAAGCTGGCTCAATGTGCGGACAAGTTTGCCATCCTGAGGGGTGTCACCCATACGTTGGCCGCTCATCGTCTAGGGACGGAATATGTCAACACGGGGAATCGACCGCTCCCATCACTTCAATTTCCCGGCTACGGAGCCGTCGTCTGCAAGGAGCGTCCCGCACCCCGCGAATTGCCCGGCTATGTATCGATACCGAATAGCGCTCAGAGTCCAGGGTATCTGGGAGTCAAGTATGCGCCGCTGAATACCGGTACCACGCCGCGACCCGGTCAACCGTTCACGGTTCGCGGGCTGGCTCTGAGCAACGGGACGAAGCTGAGCGATGTTGAGAAACGTCATGCCTTGTTGGCCAAGCTCGACCAGAAGTTCGCACGATTTGAAAAACAAGACCAGCTGCTCGAGGGTCTGGATCGGTTTGATGAACAGGCTTATTCGATTATCACCTCGCCCAAAGCGAGACAGTCGTTTGATATCAGCAAGGAATCTCCCTCGTTCGCCAAGCCGTTCGGAGAAGATCCCTTCGGCATGAGCTGCCTGCTGGCGACTCGGCTGGTCGAATCGGGTGTGCGGTTCGTAACAATCTCCCTGGGTGGCTGGGATACGCATCGAGATAACTTCACGGCTCTAAGCGAGCGCCTTCTGCCGAAACTGGATGTTGGTTTGTCGGCCCTGTTCGGAGGTCTCGCGCAGAAGGGCCTGCTTTCATCGACGGCCGTGCTCGTAACGGGCGAATTCGGTCGCACGCCGAAGATCAACACACGTACCAGCGAAGGGGGGCGTGACCATTACCCCCGGTGCATGTTCATGCTGATGGCCGGCGGTGCCGTGAGGGGAGGCCAGGTGATCGGTGCGAGCGACAAGAAGGCGACCGAACCGGAATCAAAGGGCTATTCTCCCGATGATGTGGCGGCCTCGTTCTACCGTAATCTGGGCATCGATCATACAAAGGAGTACCACACCAATACCGGACGACCCATTATGATCGTCCGCAACGGTGAGGTCATTCCACAGTTATTCGGCTAGAGTCGCATCGCGGCCTCGATGCCGGATCGCCGGGAACGACGTTCGCGGGTCCCAGTCATTGCCGAGAGGTGGGTTTCTGGGCGTGTCACGCCGGGCGATTCCGAATTCGTCGAAGTGGATCGATCTCACTCAAACTCCGATGCACCCCCGTCTGGTCAACGCCCCCTTTGATAGACGATAATTGGGGCTCGGATACATCGACTCGACGCCTTACTTCTGGGAGCTCACCATGATTGGCCGTTCAATGTTCGTCGCCTTGTTGCTATTCTGTCTGCCGGCCGGCCTTGCGCAGGAACTGCAACCCGCGCCGCCCGAGTCATCCGGAATGACTCTCTTGTTCAACGGCAAGGACCTTTCGGACTGGGATGGAGACCCGAGATTGTGGTCGGTCAAAGACGGCGTGATTCATGGTGAGACGACGGCCGAGAATCCGGCACACGGCAATACATTTCTGATCTGGAAGGCTGGAGTCTTGAAGGACTTTGAGTTGCGTCTTTCCTTCCGCTGCACCGCGAAAAACAACTCGGGCATTCAATACCGGTCGACGCACATCACCGAAGGAAAAGTCCGCAATCCCTGGGTTGTGCGCGGTTATCAGCATGAAATCCGAAACGAGACGGATCTTCCCAGCGTTTCCGGGTTCATCTACGAAGAGGGGGGAAAACGCGGGCGAATGTGCCTGGTCGGCGAGCGGGCCATCTGGGGAGCGGACGGCAAGAAACAGGTGACCGGTTCACTGATCGACGGCGAAGGATACAAGAAACTATTTCGATTGGACGATTGGAATGATGTCGTGATTATTGCCGAAGGGAGTCATCTCAGGCACTATATGAACAATCGGCTGATCATGGACTGTACCGACAATCACCCCGAACTGGCTCGGCGTCAAGGGATACTGGCCTTGCAGCTTCACGCCGGAAAGCCGATGTGGGCCGAGTACCGCAATATTCGCCTGCGCCAGATCAAGGCGTCCAAGAACTGACGACGCGCCGTCGGCCATCACGCATCCGGCTTCCACGCCGGGTGTGCCAGGCGAAAGCGGCACCGCAACCATGTCGCAG
The DNA here is from genome assembly GCA_964395615.1 of uncultured Pirellulaceae bacterium. Lineage (GTDB taxonomy): Bacteria > Planctomycetota > Planctomycetia > Pirellulales > Pirellulaceae > CAYNDU01. Next base: position 2,707 of record CAYNDU010000063.1, read on the forward strand.
GCTTTAGGCGAGCAGCTTGAAGAAAGTCACGCCCCCGCCTTTCGCCGTCTTGCCGCGGAGCTTTCCACCAAGTGTCTTCATATGGGCGCTCTTTCCGTGCGTATCAAGCGCGGCCTGGTTGACCCATTGCTCATAGAATAGAAACTCGGTCGGGTCGGATTTCGACTGATGGAGGTTATAGCACAGGCAACCGGGCTCCTTGCGAGTCGGCTCGACCATTGACATGAGAGCAGCCTTAACCTCGTCTTCCTGCCCTTCTTTCGCCTTCACTTTGGCCGTCAAAATAACGGCGGCTTCCGGGACGTCCGATTTCGCTATGCCGTCGGCCCGCAATTCGCTGCTCAGGCATGCGGCTCCGGTCAAGGCAACGCCGCCGGCTAACATCGTTCGTCGATCGACCTTCATTGTGTCACTCCCATGGGTTGTTCGATTCACCTGATGCCATACTAATGTCAACGATCGCCATGATAATCTCTCCGAGCATACTCGACCAGGCGCACGTAGTCCTCCTGACCGATCTTCCATCGAGCCGTGCGTTGCCCTCGTGAGTAGACTTGAGAGGGGCCCGATCCAAGCGGAATCACAATGCCCGGCATGCCTTGTTCCGCGACGAAACAGGAGACTGAGTTGAGGCTGTGTACTCCTACGCGATCGCGGTCGTACATGTGACAACTCAGACAAGTCTGCGCCACCGACTGCTGACGGCCGTAACTTCCCCAGTCGTCCGATGCCGTCATGAGCACTCTGAACGTTGGTGCGTCGCTCGGTACTCTTTCGAAGCCCCCATGCTGAAGATGATCAAAAAGCAGCCTGCGTCGAACCACGAAACGTGCCGAATTCACTCCGCGCCCGTTGACCGTTTGTGGGTCCTCGGTCCCATCGACATTCTTGAAGATCCGCGTATGTACGAGTTCGACAACCCGAGTCGGAACGGGGACAAGATTTTGATCGAGCAGAATAAGAAACTGTACGATGGCCGTTTCCGTCCCGACGGGGATTTGCCGAACGCCGGGCTTCAGACGGATGAACCCGTCTCGCGAGCTGCGTTCGAAGTCGACTCCCTCGCGCTGCAGGTAGGAAAGATACTTCTCCACGGCCTGACGCCCTGCGGGAAATCGCCAGAAGACACGATAGTACGACCGGCCGCGTATTGCGAACGCCGTATGTTGCAACTGCCCCTCTCGAGGATCGTTGTGCTGTGATCCCGTCAGGTTGTCAATCTCAACCCATTCGTCCGGCCGAGTCAGAAGCCCTTCGGGAAGGTAGCTCCGTTTCGGGTCAAAATCGTGTCGAGAGTCGAAGGCCCGTGATCGCACCGCCACCGCATAATTGTCCGGCAGAGAATCGATGGCCGAGCGAGACAAAGCCAGCCGCTTGATTGCTACGGCCAACTTGCTGCAAAGATTCTTGCGTCTCTGAATGGCTGCGGGATCGTTGTAAGTAACCTCGCTCGGGTCAACATCGGCGTCGGGGATACCGGCCCGTCGCCTGGCGATATCGGCATCGCCGAACCGGGCGATATTCTGGCCGGTCAGGTGATCAAACACGACCCAGAGATCGCGTTGAAGAAACGCTCGCTTGAGCGGATCCTTGATCAACTGCTCGCCGTGCGATTCCAGAAACTCGTCGAGCAGCCGGTTTTCATTGGAAAAATTCTCCGGTTCGGAAAAGTACCGCGTTCTTGGCCAGGCCAGAATGGAAAGCACATCTCCCCCCTCGAGCCGCTTGACGATCGGCCCCGGGTGCAACTGCCCGCTTCGTAATCGCCGTTCCCACCGATCAAGCTGGGTCGTGTCGGCCGGGTACTCAGGCCGATCAGGCAGCTCGCTGGGACGCGTGTAGAAGATCGCGAACAGGCGGTTCCAGAGGTGTTGCGGATCCGCGTCGTAAAGGGGCAGCGGTGTGCTAACGCGGAGCGAGCCTCTTAGTGGCCCGGCGGAATAATACCAATCCGCCGGCTCAGCTCGTTGTACGACACCAAGCGCTGCCGGGACGCAGACGATCCACAGCGTAATGAACGATCGCATTGTTCATTCTCCTGCCTTTCTTCGACGCGGCATCTTTGCATGCAATTCCATCTGCCAGGCGTGCAGCTTCCCCAGTAACTCATCGCGTTTTGCTGGTTCAGCCTGGCTCAAATCTCGCTTCTCGCCCAGGTCGGAGGCCAGGTTGTAGAGCTCGACGCAGTCATACTCGTAGAACTCAATCAGCTTCCAGGGGCCGACTCGAATCGCGGCGCCCGGGGCCCAGGTCGAGCCATGATAGTGTGGATAGTGCCAGTACAGCGACCGCACTCCCAACGATCCGGAGCCCTTGAGTACGGGGACCAGGCTGACGCCGTCCCGGTGCCGATCAGGCATTGCGGGCAAGTTGGCCAGCTCCAAGATGGTGGGAAAGAAATCCATGCTGACGATCGGTTCGGAACAAATGGCCCCGGCTCGAGTGACTCCCGGCGCTCGGATGATCGCCGGCTCGCGAATGCCTCCTTCGTACAGCCAACCCTTGCCGGCCCGTAACGGGAGATTGCAGGTCGGTCCGGGTCTTCGAAGGGTGCACAGGCCTCCATTGTCCGAGAAAAAAAACACCGTCGTATTTCGATCCAGTTGCAGTTCTTTCAGTAACGCGGTCACCCGGCCAACACTGTCATCGACTGCCGCGACCATGGACGCGTATGCGGCGTTGTCCTGCCGAGCGCGCGAGTAGCCCTCGTGCTCTGGAACGGAGGGCGTCGACCCTTCAAAGAGCGACTCGGCCTTGTCCACAAAATGCGGAGAGCGTTTCTTATAGGCCGTGATGGGTGAATGAACGTTGTAATACGACAGGTACAACAGGAAAGGACGCTTGCCGTCTCGGGTCTTGAGGAAGTGAAGTGATTCGTCCGTCAGCCGCTCGGTCAAGTACTCGCCCGGCTGCTTGGACTTGAGCGTGGGGTTCTTCCAAGGTGCGTAATAGCCACCCGGCGGCGACCCCTTGCTGTTTCCGCCAATGTTGATATCAAACCCCTGATCGGTCGGCCAATGCCCCTCGCCCCCCAAGTGCCACTTGCCGGCAAAAAACGTCTGGTAGCCATGCGCCTTGAGCGCTTCGGCAATCGTCACCTCTTCAAGTGCCAGGTTATCCCGGTCGACCACCTGGTCGAAAATCGCGTTTTTTGATCGAGCGGCGGAACTGCCGGGAATCCAGTCGGTAATATCCACACGCACCGGATGTCGCCCGGTCATGATGCTGGCTCGTGTCGGAGAACAGACAGAACCGGCGGCGTAAGCGTCGGTAAACCGCATGCCACTTTGCGCCAGCCGGTCGATGTTGGGAGTCTCGTGAAATGTACTGCCGGCGTATCCCAGGTCGGCCCAACCCAGGTCGTCGACCAGAAAGAAGACGAAATTCATCGGGCCTCGATCCTCGGCCTTCAGATTGCCGAACAACAGGGCCGCCATGATGCTGAAACAGGCTATTCTCAAGGTGCATTTCACGACTTGTCTCCCTGAAGACGAATTTCAATCCCGTGCGAAAGGCGGCACTCCAACTGAATCGAGCGTGCGAGCGCCGAAAACCGTGCGGGACTCGCCCATGTGAGCCGATGATCCTGACCGGTCCCGCGCCTGACGTCATTATTCTACGAGTCCGACACACCATCAAGTCGCCATGTCGATCGCGGCACCGTTTGCGAAGGGCTACTTCACGGGCGAGAGCAGACCGAGTCGCCAGCTGAACTGGCCATAGCCACGCCCCGACTTGTCGCGGTCGAGCATTCCCTGAAACAGGAATCTTATCTGTTTCGGGTCAATGGTCAGGGTCTGGTCTGATCCATCACGAATCAACTCGCCGTGGCTGATATTATCGGTCCACGGCGCTACACCTTTCGCGGGCCGAACATTCTTCCAACCGGCGAACGGCCGCTCAGCCGTGTCGGCCAGAGGTGTCCATGGTCCATCCAGCCGATCGGCAAGATAGGCCTTGTAGTATCTGCGTCCGTTTTCTTCGATGATTGTCAGGTACTTCTGCTCTCCCTTGATCTTGTACGTGTGGCTGGCTTCGAAGATCTTGGCTTGAAGGGCCAGCTCGCAATGCCCGAACCCGTTAGGGAAGTTTTCGAGCTCGGTCCAGAGTCGCCACATCTGCCCGTTCAGGCTGGTCAGGAACAGGTAGGCCCGTTCACGATCGCAGATGATCCAGTAGTCCAGCCCGCCCTTCTCTCTCGGATCATCGGGTCCGCCATCCAGGATCGGGCGGGCTGGAGTCCAGGACTCCGGATCCGAAATGTCGTTGGTGGTTGAGTAGGCGACCCACATCTTCTTGGCTCCCGGCACGCCCATCTGGTAGATCAGATACCATTTGTGATGCGGTTGGAAGTAGAACACCTGGGGAGCGCAGTAGTAGTCGCTCGAGCTGATTTCGAGGATCGTACGACGTGAGCTGTTGGCATCTTCCCAGTTGCTGAAGGAACAATACTCGATCGCCGATTGACCGGGCAGCTTGACCGTCATAAAGACGTGCCACCGGCCATCGTGAAACACGACGGTCGGGTCTTTTTGCGCGTGGCTTGGCTTGATATCCCGCTTCTCCGGAGCGATCAGTGGCGCCGTATATTCCCAGAGCTCGGGAACTTTGAAACGGGTGTCGGTACCAAGCCACGGGTCATTGGTCTTTTGGAGCCAGGGTGTCAATTCCTCGCGCACGAGACGCTCAACGACTTTCGGTTGGTCGGCGGCCACATTCTTGAGCTGGAACGGGTCATTCTGATTGTCATACAGCAGGTACTCTTGCTCCTCGCCAGGCATACGACTGACGACGAGTGTATGCTGCCGAGTTCTTACGCCTCGCCGACCGCGCTCCGGCGCCTCGCACGGTACCCACAGATAGAGTTGCGACGTCGGGCGGTCGCCGCGGCCGGACACCAGCTGGTTTGCCATGCTCACACCTTCAACGCTTTCGGGGATCCGTTCGTCGAATCCCATCAGGTCCAGGAGTGTCGGATACAAATCGGGCACGGAAATCAGCAAGTCATCCCGATGGGGACGCAGCTTTTTGGGATAGCGTATCATGAGCGGCACGTGCATGGACTCCTCTTCCGGCACGTTCTTGGTTGCATGATTGTGAATTCCCAGGCAGTTGCCATGATCGGCCGTGAATACCAGGATCGTGTTGTCGGCCATATCGGATCGATCCAGCGCATCCATCACGCGGCCGAATTGTTCATCGACACCGGTGATCATCGCATAGTAGTGACGAATCTGGTTGCGATAGAGGTCTCCCATTTTGGTGCCTGCCGGAGGAACGTTGGGCCGATCGAACAGCTTCCCGTCCTCCATGTCGGCGTAAGGCTGGAGGTACTTTTCGGGATGCTGACTGTAGGGCGTATGAGGTGGATTCATCGAGACGACCAACGCAAAGGGCTGGTCATTCGAACGGTATTTCCCTCCCTTGTTCTGAATGAATTCGATTGCAAGATCGGCTTCATGCTCCGGACCCCATTGGTCCACGTAATGAAACGTGTCTCGCTTTGCGTTCGTGTCCCAGTAGAGTGGGCGCATATGGAAGTCGTACGTGTTGTAGGCGTACCAGAAGTCGAACCCGTGGCGACGCGACGGCGGGGTCCATTCGTTCCAAGCGACGCTCCCCCGATTGTTCGCGCAGTCGATGTACGGCTTGTGCGGTGCTTCGAGATGCCATTTCCCTACGTAGCCAAGACTGTACCCTTGGTTCTTGAGCACATCGGACCAGCACTGAGCGTCTTGTCTCAATTCAACGCCGTAGGGTGCCGTGCGACTAAGACAATTGCCGATCACACCGTTGCGGTGCGGGTATTGTCCGGTCATCAGCATGGCGCGAAACGGGCTGCAGACCGGATAGTTGCTGGCCGCCTCGGTCAGCACGACAGCCTGCCGGGCAAGCCGGTCCAGGTTGGGCGTGACGACCGGCTCCTCGCCGAGGAATCCCATGGCCGAGCTGCGCATCTGGTCGGCAAAGACGAAGACGAGGTTCGGCGGTTGCCCGCCCTGCCCATCGGCGGCAAGACCCGGTGCGGCTACGGGGAAGAGCATCGTCGCGAACAGACCTCCATGGAGCAGGATCCGAGAGAGTACATCGGTTCGATTCATTGGGGGGCCTCTTGCAATGGAACGACAGTAATGGCGCTTTGAAGTAACTTCTTGGACTGCTTGACGTACCGTGTGTGGCAGCGGTAAGTACAGATCCCGCACCCGACACACTTTTTCCGATCAACAACCGGAGCGAGGATCGTACTCATCTGCTCGATTTCCATGTCCGAAAAACCATTGGCCTCCAACTCGTCGCGGTCGACCGGCAATTGAATCGGACGCATCTCGATCGCATGATAGCCCGCCTGTTGGCACTCGACGAGACAGAGGTCGCATTCCTCCGGTCCGTCCGCTCGGTACGGCAGGCAGGCTCGTCGATCGACGACGGCGAGCCCGATGTGCGTTTTCCGCTTGGTCTCCAGTTCGAGCGGCCGAATGGCTCCGGTCGGACAGACAAGCGTGCAGAAATTGCATTCCTGGTGGCAGCCGGCGTGCTCCGGGTGCACGACCGGTGTCCAGAGCGATTCGAATCCGTATTCCCATCCGGCCGAGTGCAATACGGGTCCGGGACAAACTTTGAAACACTCGCCGCAGCGAATGCAGAGATCCAGAAACGATTGCTCCTCAACGCTGCCCGGCGGTCGAACCGGCACCCGCACGTCGCCGGAGGCATCCCGTGCGAAACGGATCGATGTCGCGGCGGCAACGCCCGTGGCTGCCGCGAAGACGAACGCCCGTCGAGAGACGGGGCGGGGCTCGACCTTCGGTTCGCCGTCCGTCTTCAACTCGGACCGGCCCCAGCGCGTGACAAATTGGATGGCCTCCGTCGGACAGACTCCGCCGCACGATTGACAGAACGTGCAATCGGCGGTGCGCGTCGTAAAGTCCTCCTTGATCGCATCGAAGGGGCAGATTTCCACACATCGGTTACAGGAAATACACGATTCTGCCACTTGCCGCTGGCCAACTCGGAGGACATTCCATGCCGACAGCAAGGCCCCGCTGGGACAGAGGTAGCGGCACCAGAATCGGCGACCAAAGAGACTGACGAGAAAAACCACGGCAAAGAGGGCCAGCGAGACATACACGGCCGAATGAAACGGCGGAATCTGGCCCCGACCCTTGATGAGTCCCAGCTGGAGATGCCCACCGGAAAACAAGAGGCCACGCGTGAGAACCGGGATCGCCGCCAGAAAGCCGGCGGACAGCACGCCTCCAAGCGATGTGGCAAGTACCAGTACCAGCAACACGTACTTGGTATGGACCCAACCGCCCTTCGGACCGTTCGTTGTCACGTGCCATCGAGCGAAATGACGACCGACCAGCCAATCGAAAGCGTCGATCAGCGTACCCAAGGGGCAGATATACCCGCAGAACATTCGGGGCACAAGTGCGCAGGTCAGAAGTATCGCCGCCGCCCAAACCACTGTCGGACCATGAAACACGCGTGCGGCCACGAGTGTGGAGATTCCGACTAATGGGTCGATCAACAGAAACAGGTCCGGCGGAAATGCCGATCTCTCCGGTAAGGTCGTCCTGCTGAAATGCTCGGCGTAAGGCCAGCACATGTAAAAGAAGGCGAACAGATAGGCAGTCACACAGCCGATTTGAATTCCGCGTCGGACCGGTGAACTTCGAGTGACCGGTCCGATCCGGCCGACGAAACGGTAGAGTCGGCCGAGCCATCCGGTGAGTTGGCTTGGTTTGTGATAGGGCCAGAAGACATTCGCGGTCTTCCACCGCGAACGCGTGTTCACTTCAGGCCCGCCCGTTGCAAGGCGCGGTAAGTGCCACCGACGATCGCGTTCTTCGTCACCGTGGCACCGCTCACCGCGTCGACTCGTAACGACTGCTTCTGCACAATCTGACGAGGCACACTCACACAAGCGCCCTGGTCGATCTTCTCCTGGTGGCTAACCTTGATATCAGCCACACGGCTCCGCTCGACCTTGACGGTCAATAGAACATCGCCCGAATATCCAAGTGCCTTCTCCTTGTAGATCCCGTCCTTCAGACGCTGCTGATCCAGGGAATCGAAGCTGAGCAACTCCCGTTTGGAACGAACTTGCTGAGCGCGGCGAGGCAGCAAATGGCGGCCGTATGGCGGTTTCGCCTTGGGATAAAGGGCAATGGCCTTGTTGTAGTGCGCCACGGCGTCCGGCGTTTGACCCCAGGCGGCGTAAAGGTCGCCGTAAGTGTCATGGAGTTCGGCCTCTCGCATTGTGCGCCACGGTGGGCCCGGGAGGTTTGCCAGGGCAATGTCGAGATGCGCCTTGGCGTTTTCGAATTCGCCAAAATGCATGTAGAGTTTGGCAAAAGAAACCTCCGCGTAGATCGGAACGGTTTCTTGCGGCTGACTCAGGAAATGCTCGTGAGCGCGCACCGACCAGACGAACTCCCGGCCCATGAATGTGTACATCGGGTACTCGTGCCCGTTCCCCATATCTCCCTTCTCCTTGTAGACCCACATCAGCTTGAGCGCTTCCTTTCTGGCCGGTTCCTGGTTGAGCCCGAGCAATCGCCGGATCTCGAGCCGCGCTTCCTTCCACGGCTTGCCCGTGTCCCACCGCGTCGTAACGGCTTCCAGCCAGGGAGGTGGGATGACTAACCGGGTCAGCTCGGCAGTCAGAGGGGCCGAGTGCTTGACGGCAGGCTCCGCAACCCCGGATGCCGGACCCGCCGTCTCCGCGGCGACACAGGAAGCACCGATCCCTCCGACCAAAATGGAAACGACCATCCAACCGGCCCATTGTTTGCTCGCGACCCTTGAACCCATCGTCTTCCCTCATTCAGTTTGCATTTGCCATTGCCGCTCTTCGCCTCGCGCCCGTCTTCGCCTCGCGCCCGTCTTCGCTTCGCGCCCGTTATCGACTGCCGTCACTCATTCCACCAGACGGCGACGGAGTACGGCGTTCGGTCGCCGGCATCAAGCAGGTAGGATCCGACCGCGAAATCGAGGTCCCCGT
>CAYNDU010000063.1:11813-15170 GCA_964395615.1 uncultured Pirellulaceae bacterium
GTTCGGTCGCCGGCATCAAGCAGGTAGGATCCGACCGCGAAATCGAGGTCCCCGTCGTTGTCGAAATCGGCCATCTCGAGGGCCGGAAGGTGTGGAAAACCCGAGTCGAGCGTATGCCGAGCGAACCGATTCGGCGCAATCTGCTCAAGGCAAAGTATCGCCGGCTGATTCCCCGTGGCAATCGCTCTCGGCTTCGCAGTGCTTGGAATCCATGATACGCAAATAATGTCCTGGTCACCATCACCGTCAATGTCGCCTACCTTGGGACTGCAGGCTCCGACCATGTCCGCGATGCGATGATACGTGAACTGCAGACTTCCATCGTTTTCCAACCATTGAACACCGTGGCTTGGATTCAACATGAAATTGTCGAACGCGTCACCGTTGGAAAAGACGACGTCCTTGTCGCCGTCCGAATCCAAATCAGCCAACTCAATCCCGTTGAGTCCGTAAGTCAGATCGGGCGCTTCCCAGAGGATTCGACTGCGGAAGAGCGGGCCGGGTTCCACGGAATCATGCTGGTTCAGGAACATCACAATCTGCTCGTATTCCTGGCTGACCAAGGCGATAAAATCTACCAGCCCGTTGCCGGTCAAGTCATGGAGCGGCAAATGACTGGTTCCAGGTCGACGGTCCAGGTCGACCTGCTCAAAATCGAAACCTTCGTCGGATTCCGTGACGTTGCGCAATAGTACCGTTCGGCCCGTGTCATGGACTCCGAACACGGCCACGATCAGGTCCATGTCCGAATCACGGTCGACATCGACGGGCCGAACGTCGGCGACCCTTCCCAATCCAGAGGCAAGTACGGTCTGGCGAAACGTCCCGTCCGGTGCTTGCCGCATAAGAACGACCCGGCCGCGGTCATGGTCCGCCGGTGAAAAACTCCCCAGATCCGCGACGACCAGATCGGTCAGACCGTCCGAATCGACATCACACGGCTCGAGATGACACGGAAACTCAAGCGTTCCCAACAATTGCTGCTCTCGATCGGTGTCAGCCGGATCGATCGCGGCGATCGCTCCGGATCGCATGTCACAGGAAACCAACCGGCCCGCCGAGTGTTCCTGCAACGCGATCCACTTCAAGTACGAGATTGCCGGTACAGCGCGAGTTGCTTCCTCCTGTCCCAACGGGTCCCTGCGAAATGCGACGCGGAGTGGATGCTCCGCGTCCGGCGTCACGGGGAAATCCAGCTGCTTCGGTGCCTGCGAACGGTACCAGGCAACCACTTGAGACAACGGCGGTACGTCGAGATCGGTACGGCCGGACCGACTGTAGAAATCGTATCCTTTCCTGACTTCCGCATGCCAAACATCTCGAGGAAAACTGGCCGGGCGCGGCAAGGCGTGACAGTCCCCGCAGAACGCCCGAATGCGACGCTCCATCTCACCATCTGGCTCGGCCACCGGTTCCGACGCAATTCGATCCGCCATCGAATCCTGCCTGTGGGGGCGGAACGCCATCCAGGTTGCCGTGATGGCAACAGAAAGTGACAGCAGTAGAGCGGCTGCCCACCATCGACCTGCCTGCGCAACTCGATATCTCGTCACAATGGAAGAACCTCGTTCCGGGCAAACCGTATCGGACCATGTTCCACTCCTTATAGCAGATCCACGCATCTGATCCCATCGGCTATCGGGTCCGTTGGTGACAGACGCCCGACGACCACAGAGGCACGCGATCATTCCTGACGTTCTCGTTCCATGATCGGGCCGAGCGACGGTCGGTTCCGGTGACCAGATCGTTTGGTTGGCGGTCATTCAACCATCTGATAGAATTCTCAACGTTTTGGGCTGGACCCAATTAGGGAGTTGAAAGTCTTGGTGCGCCGCAAGCAGAAAAGGTCGTTGGAATCGACTCCCGCGAGAGAGGATGTGCCCCGTCGTTGGCGACGCGTACCGATCCTGCTCCTGTTTGCCGGTTTGATGATCGCGGCCGGTTTTCTCGGGCCCCGTCTGCTGGCTTATTGGGCGCTGGGCCGGGCGACTCGAGACCTGGAAGTCTGGGCGGTCAGTGACGCCCTGTGGTGGTTGGACCGGGCCCAGCGGCTCTCGGGCCCGTCGGCTGACCAGGAGTTGATTCGTGCCAGAGCGTATCGCTCTCTGGGTTGGTCGCAACGTTCCGAACGGGCCCTGGCACGGGCCGAGAAGCTGGGTGCCGCTCAAGGACAATTAGAGAACGAACGGCTGCTCGAACGCATAACAAGTGGCCAATTGTATCAAGGAGCCGAAGACTACTTGCCCCGATTCACGTCCGCTGGTGTTCCACCCAACGATATTGCTTCGGCGCTCATCTTCGGTTGCCTGGCTCACCAGCAGTTGGATCGTGCCCGGGCCATGCTTGAAGCATGGGAAACAGACATGCCGGAGCAGGCACACACTTTTTACATGTGGGGAAGATACTGGCTGCAAATCAATGACCTGGACCGAGCAGCGGCTGCGTTTCAACGAGCAACGCGGTTGAACCCACGTCATGAAATAGCGCAGCTGGCAGAGGTGGAAACGACCTATCGAAGGGGTGATGATCTCACCGGCGCGTTGACCGGCTTTCTGAGTTTAGCCGAACGCTATCGCACGAACGATGACGTACTCGTCGGCCTGGCGCGGGTTCTGCGGGAATTGGCACGACCGCGCCAAGCTGCCAAGGCACTCGAGGTTCCCGCTTCCCGCGAACGGCCGTTGTCGTCGGTCGCCTTGGAGATGGGGCAAATCGCGTTGGAATTGGGTAACTACGACGAGGCCTACGAGTGGTTGAGGCAAGCAAATGCTCGGGATATGTCCGGCGGGCCCGGCATCATGGCCGCCGGCATTACGCTCGCACTTGCCGGCCATTCGTCTGCCGCTCATCGCGTCTTCCAACGCGCCATCCGGAGTGCCGCCACGATTCGGCGCATGCAAGAAGTTCAAAACACCATGGTGCTCGACCCGACGGATCGAGCGGCGGCCGACGAATACCGGAGGATTCTCGCAGATCTGTCGGAGAACTTCGCCGACCGAAACCCGCTGCTCTCTGAACCGCTCGAGCGCTCGAGCGGCGATCCTGATGCGGAGCCTGGGTCTGCGAGTGAAATGGGTGCCGAGTTATACGTCTCACTGTGCAGCCAGTGCCATGGTGAAACGGGTGATGGCCGAGGTCGGTCTGCCAGGCACGTCTACCCGCGCCCTCGGGATTTGCGAAACTCCAGAATGCGATTGGTTAGCACTCAGCGAGGTCTTCCGTCACTTCGCGATGTGAAGCGTGTCATCCGGGACGGCATTCCCGGAACTTCGATGGCAGCGCATCACGAATTGGACGACGGGCAATTGCAACGGTTGGCCCTGCGAGTACTCGATTTTCGCCGGCAGGGCGTTCGTG
>CAYNDU010000064.1:0-15122 GCA_964395615.1 uncultured Pirellulaceae bacterium
AAGATCGCGCTGAATAATACGTCCACCCAAAACGAGCCCGTTCCTGCACCCGGGGGCCCGGCTAGAAGTCTTGAAGAGCACTGGTCAATGCGCGTGCGGCGGGGGAGCTCTCCGTCGCATGCGAGTAGGGCACGGCGGGGCCGCGGGCTCGACGGTTGAGAAGCCGCACACTTCATGAGACGTGTCACGTCGGGTGCGAGCCATCTCCGAGGTCGATTTGAACCAATTCGGCACCCGCCCGGCCTCTCAGAAGCGTATTGAACCGGCAGAAAGACACAGCTTGACCGCCCGGCTGTATCACGTGCACGCAACACTCGTCCACGCGATCCTGATCGTAGGTATGGGCGTCCATGAACGGTTTGACGACGATCCGCAGCACGTCTTCCGGTCGCAAGGCGAGTTCACAACACTGCTCGGCATCGCCCGACTTGAAGTTGATTCGATCGGCCAATCGATCCAGATGGTCTTTGACGCGTACGAGTCGAGTCAACGGGACCAGCTTGTGCGGGCGTCGGCGAGCCAGGTAGGTGAAACTGCAGCAGTTTGGATCGCTGCACGGTAGCGGTTCAAAATCGGCCTCCCTCAACACCCCATCGGTTTGTTGTTCCAGGTGTCGCAAGACATCGGCCAGTGTCAATCGGTGGAGGGGCTGCTGATCGGGCTCAAATCGCCCGACCCAGGTCGCCGGCTGAATCGTGATGCCACGAATCACGTCGTGTGTCAGGGCATACTCCACAAGCGGGCCGACCTGCCCTTCGTTGACACCCTGACTGAGCGTGCAGACCAATGTCGTTGGAATCCGGGCCTCGGCCAATCGTTCGATAATACGCCGTTTCTGGTCGAGCAGGTCGGCGCCTCGCAACACGCGGTACGACTCTCGATCGAGACCATCGAATTGCAGCGAGACTTCCAGTGTCGGGCAGCGTTCTTTCAGTTCGCCCAACAGCACGTCATTGCTCAGCAGTTCGAGTCCATTCGTATTGAGCATAATGTGATCAACGGGTCGCGTGCGGGCGAAATCGATGACGGCAAGCAAGTCCGGGTGCAGGAGTGGTTCACCACCGCTCAGCTGCAGAATATCCAGCGGACCGCGAACATCGAGAAACGCCTCGAGGTCCCGACAGAGATCGGCGAGCGGCCGATGCTCGCCCGCCGGGCTTTCGGCATAACAGACGGGACACTTCAGATTGCAGGCGTCCGTCATTTCCAGCAGCGCGATACATGATCGATGCGCCGCCCCGCCACAGCAGACTTGCCCTTCGGCCAAAGGCGGATGCGGCACCTCGTCGCGCAAGTAATAGTGACGTCGATCGCTGCAAAGCAACGCGGTAGATTCTCCGTGCTCGGCGCATTCGCGCCGCAACAGCACGCGACCGTGTTGCTGAAACACCTCGCCTTGTACCGTCTCCAGACAGATGGGGCAGACGGTTCGCGTCATCTTGAGCCGCACCGGCTCGGCACTTGGAGGTAACCGGCGCAACGTGCGACGCCGCAGCCGAGCCAATCGCCAACCGGCCGGGCAACAGGGAAGGCCCCAGGCGACCAGCACGAAGACCAGGAAGAGCGTGGCGTACTGATAGCCGGTCAGCCCCAACCACAAGCGGGCCTCGGGGCGAAGAAATTCGGTGGCAAACCGATACAGGAAATAGGCCAGGAAATAGAGGCGAATGTGGTGGCCGCGGAGCATGTTTCGACGGAGCATCAGGAGCAATACTACGGCAGCCAGAAAGTGAAAGCTCGACTCGTACAACTGGGTCGGATGCCGAGCGACGCCGTCGCCGAAATCCACGCCCCAGGGAAGGCTGGTCGCCACGCCATAACAACAGCCGGCCCGGTAACACCCCCACCGTCCGATGGCGACGGCCGCGGCAACCGGGGCGGCGAAGCTATCGCACATGTTGACTTCCAGATGCAGAGCCCACTCGGCCACCTGCACGCCGAGATAGCCTCCGATGAGCCCGGAGACGATCGTCTTTCCGTCGGACAACCACGCCGATCCGTCGACAAGTCCCGGAAGGTCACCGAACAGGAAGGGGAGTTTGGCGCCCAGAAGGCCGCCGCACAATGCCCCAAGCCCAATTGCCGCTCGCTGCCACCATGTGAGATCATTCTCTTCGCGCGTCCAGCGGTGCAGCGCGAAGCCGGTCCCCATCGCCAGCAACATGATGGCGCTGTATACCCAGTCTAGATGTAAGCCCGATGTGATCATCCACCGATTCCGTTCCCAATTCGATATTCGTTGTCCTTTGCCGCTGGCTTCACTCGTCGTCCACCGCGGGAGCCGATTCCTGGCGCTTCCTGCTCCTGCGCACGGCCGTGCGCGCGGCGGAGTAGGAGGCAAACACTAAGGCAACGGCCCCGCAACACACAACCGCGGCGATCAAGGCGAACCCCGATTGCGAACCCCGTCCTTGCGAAATCACGCCCAATCCACAATAGGCGGAGAAACCGGCAACGGCCACGGCACCGAGCAGGAGCATCACACTTATGGTGACCCCAACCGAGTTGGCGAACAGCGTGAATCTATCGCGCGCCGTCACCCGTTTTTTTCGCGAATGTTGTTGGGCGATCACGACGCACGTTCGAATATAGGCCGGTACAACGACAACCGCCAACATCACACCCAACCCAGGCGCCAAGCGAAACACGCCGAGCGCCACCGCGAGTATCGTGACGGTCGCAAGCAGCGAGCCGATACTGATCTGCCACGAGGCCAGTTCGTCGTATGGATTATTCCGGGGCGGAGCGTACGGTCCATGTGCAGCCAGATTGGAACGACACAACCAGCACGTTTCAGCGTCCGGTTCGCGAGCCGCGCCGCACTCGCCGCAAACCGCCACTTCAGCAGGTTCCTTGTTCTCCATTCTGTCCTCACGTCGGTGCTTTCCAAATACAGACCGCTCGCCACTATCCCGGGGCGGGTCTACTGATAGTACGGCCCAACAACGCTGGAGCAGATCGCAAGCAGCGCCACAGTTACGGCAATGAGCAGAATCATAGGGATGAGCACGGTGACGACCACCGTCGCACCAACCCATCCAACGACAATGGACACATATTCAGACTTGCTTACCGGTTGTTTTCGACCCTTTCGCAACAACGACAACACGACCAGGTGGAGCGTGATCGGGACGATCGCTACGGCCAACGCCGCGCCTAACCCCGGGGCTCTCAAGAAAACACCTGCCACGACCACACTGACCGTGATGACAAGCGCCAGTGTCGCGGTGTTCATCTGCAATCCTGACGCGCCTTCATGCTTGCCAGGCTGTCTTGTGACCTCGGCCTGAACGACGGCCTTCGGCAAAGACGCTCGGCACAGCCAACAGTGTTCGTCCTGCAACCGGACTTCCGCGCGGCACATGGGACATTCCCGATCGACGGATGAAGTTGCGCCAGGCATCACGGTCCTCCAGGTCCACCGGCAACGCGAGAAACGTAATCTTCCGCCACACCCCGAACTCGACGCACCACCTGGCCGGCGACGATTCCGGAGAGGCCGAGCGCCAGGAGCAGGATGATCTCGTGGTAGCGAGGAACGCGAGTCACAGGCGCATACCACTTGGCATACCCCAGAATGAACACGTATCCAATCATCGAGGCGGCGGTGGCCAGCCGTATGAGTCTCAGGTTGAACCGTAGTCCAGCCAGAGCAATGATCAGGAAAAATCCAACCACTAACGGACTTCTCGGTCCGTCGGCGACGATCAATACGGCTGTCAACAGGCAGGCGTCACAGAGAACCGATCCGAACGTCAGCGCTGCGGGAAAGAATCGATGGGTCTGACAGTAGAGAATGCCCAGCGCCACGGCCGTCCAAGCTACCGCCAGACTGGTGATGGCCGTGTGAAACTGAGCGTCAACCACTTTGGGCAGTTCAATGAAACCGAGCTTCAGCCCATGAAAGTTGACGAGTTCGACCAGGTAGAATGCACCGATAGCGATCAGGCGCAACACGTTGGCACGGGCTTCTCCCTCGTATTCCAGCCACCGTTGAATGACTCGCCACGCGTCGTCCGACGTCTGCCGTGTGTTAACCTCGACACTCATGGTCCATCTCCGGGTTGGCGTGATGAAGGGCCCGGCAACGGGCTGGATCGGTCAGCCGTCAGGTCGCAACATGCCGCATTATGCCATCCCCGGGACAAATTGCAAGAATACTCCGCACCCACCTCGCATCTTGTCTCGCCCGGCCGGGCCGCCCGTTTCAAGGGCCTGCCCTCAACGGGTCGAGTGGCGAGTTCGATGGTGCACGGGCGTGAATCGCAGCGCGGCCGTGGGGCAGGCGTCGATGCACTCTTGAGCGACTTGCGTGAGCGCTTCATCCATGCCGCCCCCGAAGGGAACCTGCAGCTGAACGTCGAACCCGCGACCGACAAACGCGAGCCCGAGCGGCTCGGACGCCGCGTCCGCAATCTTGATGCAAAGCTCACATTTTATGCATTTGCCCGGCTCGAACAGAACGTCGGACTCGCGTCCAATCACTTCGTATTCGCGACGTTTGCCACTGTAGCGCGACGCGTCGGCCTGATAGAGGATCGAATAGCGCTCGAGCCGGCAATTCCCATGCGCCGAGCAGCCGCATTCCAAGCAGCGATTCGACTGTTCGGACGCAGCTTCACCTTCGAACGAAGATTCCTGGTCGGGAGTCTGTCGTTCGTCTGAACCGGCCCCGGCGAGGAACTGCTCCATTTCTTCGTCGCTGATTTTCGCAATTCGTGATGAAAACGGCCGGGCAGGCCCACGCACGTCCTGCCCCGTGACATACTGATCGATGGTCTGAGCCACCTCTTTACCGTCGGCCGTACTGCGCACGACCAGTGCCTGGCCACGAACGGCATTTCCGGCGGCAAACAGCCCGGTCCGTTCGGTCGAGTAGTTCTGCCGATCGAAAGCGATTCCGCGTCGTGAAGCGGCTAACCCAAGCTGTTCGGCCAACACGGCGGCTCCATTTCCGCAAGCCAAGAGTACGGCGTCGAATTGCTGTTGGAGTTGGTCAAGTTGCTCGGCCTGCGTGATCGACGTTTCCCACCGGGTCGTGACGCCCAGTCGCAAAACCTGGTCGATTTCGGAATCCAGCACCGACGCCGGCAACGGCGAATCGAACGACTCGCTCCGCAATCGGCCACCGGGCATCGAAGCCTTGTCGAAGAGTGTTACCGCGTGCCCTCGACGCCGCAGATAGTAGGTGGCCGCCAACCCGGTCGGGCCGGCCCCAACGACCGCGATCTGCTTGCCCGTCTCCGCTGCGCATGGAGGCAGGTAGGGATCCGCGAGCGCCAGGTCCTGGTCCGCGACAAAGCGTTTCAATTCGCAGACGGCCACGGGGTCATCAGCGGCCGTACGCCGGCACCCTTTTTCGCACGGCTTCGGGCAAATGCGTCCAAGCACGGCGGGCAATGCGATATCGTTCTTGATCGTGGCGATGGCGTCGCGGACGTCTCGGTCTCCGATCTGTCGCAGCATCAAGGGAATGTCCATGTGTGCGGGGCAGGCAAAGTAACAAGGGGCCAGGCAATCGCCGACGTGGTCGCTCATGAGCAACTCGAGCGCCGTACGTCGCATGGCGGCAACTTGCGGAACGTTGTTCTCGATCTGCATGCCCTCGACGACTTGCGTGGCGCAGGCCGGAACGAACTGCCCGGTCTGCCGGTTCCGCACGACGCAGACAGAACAGGACGTGGACGGTTCATAGCCTTTAAGAAAACAGAGCGTCGGAATCTCGAGCCCGATCTCTTCGGCCGCATCCAGGATCGTCGCCCCATCGGGAACCTCAACCGGTCGGTCGTCAATCGTCAATCTGGGCATCTCGACTCCTCGATCATCACTTCGTCGCTGCCGGCAACTCGCGTTGGCACGGCTACGTCCGGGAGATCCGGGCGATGGCTTACGACGTAATCACCACGGCGTTTTCGGGGCAGACCTGGCGGCACGTATCACACCGAGTGCACGCGTCCAGATCAATCTGGTGTCTTCGATAGGCGGTCATCGGAATCGCATCGACGGGGCATTGTTGGCTGCAAATGGTACAGCCGATACAGGCCGAGTTAATTTCGTAACGGATCAGTCCGCTGCATTTTCCCGCCGGACAACGGCCCTGCAGATGAGCTTCGTACTCCTCGCGAAAATGCGTCAGTGTCGATAACACCGGGTTCGGCGCCGTCTTGCCAAGACCGCAGATACTACCGGCCACCACCGACCGAGACAGGATTTCCAGTTCGTCCAGGTCGCCTCGGCGTCCTTTGCCCGTACAAATCCGGTCCATGATGTCCAGCAGGCGTTTCGTTCCGACACGACAAAACGTACACTTGCCGCACGACTGGTCCTGGGTGAATTCCAAGAAATATCGTGCGATGTCGACCATACAATCCGTATCGTCCAGAACGACAAGACCACCGCTTCCCATAATCGCACCGGCGCCGACGAGCGCTTCGTAATCGACCGGAAGATCCGCCATCGACTCGGGCACGCACCCGCCCGACGGACCCCCGACCTGAACGGCCTTGAACGTACGTCCTTCGGCGACGCCGCCGCCGATGTCGTCCACAATTTGCCGCAGTGTCACTCCCATGGGGACCTCGATCAATCCACCGCGACGTACTTTGCCGGCCAGCGCGAAGACCTTGGTACCCTTGCTGTTCTCGGTGCCGTAGGCCGCGTAGGCCTCGCCGCCGTGCCGAAAGATCCAGGGAACGGTCGCCAGCGTCTCGACGTTGTTAATCAGCGTGGGTCGGCCCCACAAACCCTGCTCGACCGGATACGGGGGCCGCAAACGCGGGGTCCCACGACGGCCTTCCACCGAGTTGATGAGCGCCGTTTCTTCGCCGCAAATAAACGCGCCGGCACCTTCCATAATCCGAGCATCGAAACGGAATCCACTCTCCATCACGTTGTCGCCAAGGAACCCCGCCGATCGGCACCGATCGAGCGCTTCGCGAATCCGCTTTACCGCCAACGGGTATTCCGCCCGGATGTAGAAGATCCCGTCATGAGCACCGATTGCCAGAGCTGCGATCGCCATCCCTTCCAGGACACGGTAAGGAAACGACTCGAGCAACATCCGATCCATGAACGCACCCGGGTCGCCTTCGTCGCCGTTGCAAATCACGTACTTCATGTCACCCGGCGCCTTCCGGGCGAGATCCCATTTTCGATGCGTCGGGAACCCGGCGCCCCCTCGCCCTCGGATGCCGCTGCGCCGGATCTCGTCAACAATCGACGCGCCGTCCCGATGTTCCAGACACCGGCGCAACGCCTGGAAACCGTCGTGACGAAGATACTCGTCCAGGTCCAAAGGATCGATGTCCCCGCAATGTTCCGTTGCGATATGGACCTGCGGGCCGAGAAACGAGCAGACCGCCCCGTCGCGGACATCGAGCGACAGCGCTTCGACCGGATCCTCAGCTTCATCAGAATGCAGATCGTCAATCCAGTCGGATATCTGCCGACCGATCCGGCGCCACCAGCCGCGAGGCCGGAAGTGATTCAAGACGATGTCTTCCACGTCGTCCGCCTGGACATGCGAGTAGAACGTCGACGTCCCGTCCAAATCGACAAGTTCCATGAGTGGAGTCTGGTGGCACATACCGATGCAGCCGACCGACTTCACGTCCGCCGCCAGCCCGCATTGATCAACGACATGCTCGATCGACTGATGAACTTTCCCGCTCCCCTGTGCCTGGCAACAGGAGCCCAATCCGATTCGAATCTCACCCTCGATCGGGCGATCGACACGCGAGGGTATGGGCCGCGACCGGTGCCCGTTCGCACGTGCCTGTAGCGACTCGCGCAGAATACGAGGGATCATTCGTGAATGGACGCGTCCGAACGTCGCATCGTCGACTTGTACAACCGGCGCCAAGGTACAGCAGCCCAAACAAGCCACCGGCTCCACCGTGAACCGTCCGGCCGCATCGGTATCTGTTCCAGGCGCCAATTCGAGTTGTTGTGCGATCGCATCGGTAATGAGCGGAGCGCCCTTGACATGGCAGGCCGTACCCCGACAGACATGGACGATGTGCCGGCCAACGGGACGATGGCGAAACTGCGTGTAGAAACTACTGACCCCGCTGATTTCCGACGGCCTGATCTCGGTCAACTCGCAGACCCTGCGCAGAGCCTCATCCGGCAGGTACCGATACTGGGCCTGCAGTGCGTGCAAGATAGGTATCACCGCATCGCGGCCGGTACCGAGGTCGGCAACGATCTGATCGACGCGAGAAAGGTCCAACGTAGAGCTCATGAGCGATTCGAATTGCCTATACAAAAGAGGTGGTTCTTGCCGCGTACGTAGATTCGGCCGGGCATGAAGGCCGGGCACGTGCGGATCGGTTCACCCATTTCCATTTCAGCGATGCGCCGGCACTCGTCGGCCATCGGTTCCACAATCCACGCTTTTCCTTCTTCCGAGAAAAGATAGACTCGCTTTCCAACGGCAGCGGGCGATGAAGACACTTCGTCAATCAGGTCCTCTTCCCACAGTGGATCTTCGCCCTTGGTTATGTCGAATGCCGCCAGGTATGCGTGCGACACGGTGAGAACCACCGAATTGCAGACGAGCGGACTTGCGATGTCCGGCACGTCAATATCGGTCGTCCAAGTGACATGCGTATCGGTAACGTCGCCCGTACCGTCCGCCTTCACGGCAAACAGGCCCCCTGACTCATTCGCCACGACTACGGTTCCATCATAAAAAACGGGCGACGGGCCCACGTCGCCGTCGAGCAGTTTTGCGCGCCACACCTCCTGTCCCCCTTCGGCATCGTATGCGGCAACCCACGGCGCGCCGCAAGTGATCACCAGCGAGCGGTCGCCCTGTTTCACGATCAGGGGTGATGCCCAGCTGCTGGGGATCTCCTGTACGGTCTCCCAGACCGTCTTGCCACTTACCCCGTCAATCGCCATCAGCTTGGACTTGCCGTCTTTGCCCGATCCTTGATCGAACTGCACGATCACGCGGTCCCCAATCGTGGCCAGGCTACTGGCATGCCCGTAGGGATTATCCGGCACGCCCAACGGCTCGTGCCAAAGCAGTTTCCCCTCCAGGTCGAGGGCCACCAGATCTCCGGTCGCGAAGATCGCGTAAACTCTCAACCCATCGGTGGCCGCCGTCGGCGCGGCCAGACCGGTCGATTCGTCGACCTCCCATTCATCGGGATCGATGTCCGTCGGCTCGACATCGGTCGACCAGTTCAGCTTCCCCGTTTCGGCCTCGAAGCATAGAACGGTCAGTTTGTCGAGCGTCGCACCGGTAAGAAACACCCGGTCGTCCCAGACGATAGGCGAATTGACGCCCGGAGATGGCACCTCGACCTTCCAGAGGATACCCTCGCCCGAAGCCACATCCCATTTGTCGGGTATTTCTTCGGTCGCCGAGGCGCCCGACCCGAACGGACCGCGAAATCGCGGCCACTGTCGGGCATATGCGGCCTCGTCCGGCAACGATGGTGCGCCCGGTTGTGGAAAGGGCCTCGGTTGGTCCGTTGTGGGATTCGCCGTGCCTGCCAGTGCAGCCGAATGGGCATCTTCGCCCGGCGTTGGCGGGAGTGGCTCTTCGTCAGTCAGGTCGGCGACCGAGGGCAGCGGATCGTCGGACCGCATCGCCAGGGCCGACATCGTCAACACGACCAACGCAACGACCCCCAGGGTCGCCGGCCTGGCGAAGCCCTGCATGCGCGTTTCACCATCAACACTCTCGTCCGTTCCCCTGGGAGATGGAACGGCCGCTCGAAGTGTAACGGCCCAGCGGGCCAGGAAGAGGGTCGCCAGCACGCCGCCCAACAACAGATAGGCTCCCTGTTTCATGAACCGCCTATGCTGAAAATAATCGGCTCGCAGTCGCGCGTCCGTTTGGCGAGCAGCTTCGATCACCTCGGGATTGCCCGGGTCATCGGCCAGCTGTTTTTTGAGAGCCACGTACTCGGGCGAATCGAGCAACTCGAGGGCGCCACGCGTGGTGAAGTCCAGCGTCAACAAGACGAGCACAATCAAGGAGAACAGACCGGCGACGGCGGCCGTGGCGGCCACGGACGAATAGCGCATCTGAAGTTTCATGCCGGCACCTCCTCGACCATCTCCGACACGTCCTGGATCACGCCAAGTCGGACCAGTTCGACGGGGCACGACTTGAAGCACCGGCCGCAGGAAACGCACCCGGATCGTTGAGGATGATAGTCGACGCGTTGCCGACGCACCGAGAGCGCCAGCAACTTGCAGCCCAGAACGAGTCCAATCCAGGCTCCCAGCCAGCCGCCCAACCGAACGAATCGCTGCTTGATCTCAATCGCTTCGGCATAGAGCTGCGATTGACTCTGGCCACTACTGAGGAACGCTTCGCTGGCGTCAGTCGTTTCGGTCGTCTGTTTCAGTTCCTCCAGTCGGACCTGTTCGGCCAGTTGGACCCTCGGGTGCCAGCGAGCGAGGGGGACTGCCCAGGTGGTCGCCAACCAGGCCAGGCCTGCGACCAGCAGCGGGCAGGCAACGAGCAGGGCGATCAATCGGCGCCGACCCCGCTGCCGGCTCGCGGTCGACAACGGGACGGTAGGCGGCTGAATCGCTCCGTACGGGCAGGCATCTTCGCAAAGATGACACTGAATGCACTCGGAAGGTACGATCGACAAGTGCCACTTCGATAGTCGCGACAGCAGACCGAGCAGAGCACCATAGGGGCAGAGAAAGCGGCAATACGGACGCCCCACGAAGAGTCCGATGGCGACCATGCAGAAGCTGAATATCAAGAGGTCGACGTTTCCGGCCAATCGGAAGAAGGCAACGAACGGATCGTATCGGCAGATGACGAACGCCGTACCGGATGCGGCGAAAATCACGGCCGCGCCAAGATAAACAAAGGGCAGCACCCCCAGGGCATGTTCCAACCAGACGGGCACTTTGACACTGCGCACCGCAACGACTTCCTGGACGGCACCGAGCGGGCAGACCGAAGCGCAAAACGTCCGCCCAAAGAACAGCGTAAAAACCAGTGGCAGGGCAAAGAAAGCCAACACACCTAACGGCACCGCGTAATCGGCGTCACCGATGGCCAGGGCAACGTTTTGTATCGCGCCGATCGAACAGACACAGCCCTCTCGATAAAAACCAAACCAGGCCAGGCTGGCGATCGAAAGGAGTAACAGTTTGCGGCGCGACCGGCCACGAATCGCGAACCACGATGCCAGGGCCAATGCAACGATCAGAAGCGTAACATCGAGAAGTGTGCCGACCGTTTCCTCGGCATCGGGCACCTCGACCGTCGGCACGACATGGTCCGAAAAGGTCGGTGTCGGAATCAGCTCGGCAGCGGCCGTCGACGAGGCTGCCAACAAGCCGATCCAGGCGATGAGTAGGCAACGTCGTGCGATCATGGTTGATACACCTGGTCCAGCACTTCGCGTGACCGTTGGTTTTCAGCGCTTGACGCCTTTTGGCGAATCAACGTCAGTGCCTGTTGTTTCAGCATATAGGGTGTGTCCCGCGGAATGCGCCGGAACGCATCACTCGGACACGAGACGCCAATGGCGCATTCGTTGCAGTCGACACATCGATCACGCATGATTTGAAGGTAGAGTGAGCCATTCATCAGCGCACAACCCTTCACACACTTGCCACAACCGATGCACTTCGGGGCATCAATCGAATACTCGTAGAATCGCTGACCGGCCTTCTCCTCGATGAACGTCCGCTCGATCGCTCCGGTGGGGCAGAGTTGATTCTCGGCCGCCGTGTCGACGTTCTGGTACGTCGTGTCCAGGTACCCTGTGCAAATATCACAGTAACCGCACATGTCGTAGCATTGAACGCACTTGACGGCCGACTCATCCAAAACACATTCGACCGCACAATTCCCGCAACCGACGCACTTGTTGGGATCGATCTGCCAGACGCTGGCCGAGGCTCGACCCTGCCGGCCCGCCACGTAGCCGGCGCCCGTACCAAGTGTCACGATCGATGCGACACGCAATCCATCGACCAGAAAACGACGCCGATTTACCATCGCACTACTTGTCATGGCCTCTCCCCTTCTGCTCGCCGCAGCCTGCTATCCGAACCGGCCGATCCCCGATGACGCCGATCCCGGATGACATTGTGCCGATCGTGATCGTTCATGTCCGAACGAAGGCCGCCGCGCGCCGCGTCTTCGGACATCTGATTCTCTCGGCGAGCTGCCGGCAAACGGCACGCTGCCAACAGCGAGCAGCTTCCACACGTGGGAGCACGTCGTGGGCATTCGCCTCGCAGCGTGCGTGTTGCCAGCCAGCCCGTGACGATGGCAATTGCAGACGCGGTCGTCATGCGAAGCAGGCCCGACATCCATTGCCGACGATCAGGTTTCTTTCCGTCATCGATCATTGCCGGGTCTCCTTTCCCGCCCAAGAGGCCGTCCGTGTGGCGGTGGCCGGCTGCACATTGGAGCTCCCATCCGGGACGCGTGCAGGAGAGACCGGGGCCGCGGGCGGGACTTGATCGGTCTTATCACGTTCGGTCGAATTCAGGGACGCTCGTAGAGCAAAACGCAGCACACGGTGTTTGCGAGAGTCGAGTGCCAGCACATCGCCGTCGGGATCGACCGTAATGTCGAACACGTGCTCATCATCATCTAGCCGTGCGTCGCCCAACGCGGTGGCCGGGACATCCAGTTGTCGCGGACCGGCCACCACGCGAACCATCTCTCCGCTCGTCGTGTACACCTTGATTCGTGGTATTCCTTTTTCGGCAGTCACCAGATGATCGTCGTCCAGACGCGCCAGGTGCGCCGGATTGCAGCAACCAAAGAAATTCGGAAGATCTGATCCAGCTTGTCCCCAGAACGACTGCAATTCTCCTTCGACCGTATAAAACTCAACGCGCCGAGCCCCCGGGTTGGCCACCATCAGGCCCTCGGCATCTGCGCAAAGATCGAAATAGGGACTCGGTATCACAAATCCCGGCATCTCGCGATCCTGATCCCGCCGCCCGATCGTTCCCAGGAGTTTTCCAGTCAGGTCATAATGAAGGACGAGACGCTGTCCAGCGTCGGCGACAAACAGGCTATCCGCAGTGAGTGCCGTCGCGGTGAGCATGGAACGGTCGCTCCCCGTCGACCACTGACGTACGGCCTTGCCCTCCGACGACAAGACCATCAACCGGCGAGGCAAGGCCACCACCAACTGGCCTTCAAGGGGATGATCGCGCGGCGGCACCGATAGGCTGCGTGGCGATTCGTCCAGTTGCCACACGCCCATCGTTTTTCCGTCTGCCGTCAATCGCTCGATTGCATTGTGGCCCGCGATGTAGAGGACACCGGCCGGTCCCACGGCGAGCGCGCTCGGACTTTCGACGCGCACACGGTATTCGGCCACGCGGTCATATCCGATCCACTTTTCCGCGACGTCCACGTGCTGCGCCATGTCGAGTTGAAAGCGATCGTCTCCGCTCTTGAGACCCGGCCCGAAACGTGCCGTTCGGGTCATGGCGTAGCCGGCAACGGCCAACGCAACAGGTATCACAACGGCAGCCGTCCAACCGAGCCACGAGGACGATCGGCGGGCCGCGCCGTGCCCCGCGATCTTGCCCGATTCGGCCGACGGTTCTGTCCGGTCCTCATGCGTCATCGTTGTGGCTCGCTGTGTAAAAAATGGTGACGAACGGCACGACCCGCAGCAAGCACGCTGTTTGCCGCGCTCATGTCAGCCCCCGCACGCGATACGGACCGATCCCAACGAGCTGTCGGCGACGCCGGCAGCCGTTGAACCGGTGCGGTGGCGGCCGTCGCCCGTTCTCGCCGGGCCACGTCCAAACAAGTCATTCGAGTCATGTCGCGCAGGATCAGGTAGCCGTCGGCCAGTGCCATCGGTCCCCATGCATCCTGCCCATCTTGAAGGGCCTGAAACTGACCCAGCGGCCGGTACTCGACCGAATTCAATTCGGCCATGGTCAATAGCCCATGATTGCTTAACACGAAGATCAGCCCATCGGCAATCAAGTAGGGTCCGTGCCCAAAGCGATCCCGTCCACTGTTCCACTTTTCGGATCCATCCAGGCCGAGGCAGACCAGTCTGCCCCCCCCTTGCTTGCGAACGGCGTACAGATGTTGGTCGTAGAGGACGGGCGTTTGCTGTTCCGAGTTAAACTGCTTGGGTGAAAGCGACTCGATCACGGATGGCTGCGGCGCGTCGGCAGGCCCCTCCAATTGCATGATCAGGGCTCCCACCTTGCTGTCATAGCCGCTCGACAAGAACAACCGATCGCGGGGCAGGATCACGGGCGACGGAGCCGTCGCGAAATGTGTGGTCCACTGGTTCGACTTCCAGAGCAGCTTGCCGTCCTCGGCTGCCACTCCCGCAACGGCCCCACTGGCACAGTAGACGTACGTTCGGTGACCTTTATACGTCATCGGCACGATCGAAGCGTGAGTCATTTCCCATTTGTGCGGGTTCTCGGTCGCCCAGATCTCATCACCCGTCGCGAGATCCAGGGCGACCATCAACGCGGTCCCTGCCGGGGCGACGATGAGCCGTCCCTGATCGATGAGCGGACACTGCCCGGTATACCAGCGTGGAATCATGGTCCGGTACTTGAAACTCAAGTCCACCAGCCAACGGCACTGCCCCGTGTCGGCATCCCAGCATGCGACGTGGCAGCGGGGCCCAATGGTCACAACGGCCGATCCCCAAAGTGCAGGGACGGTCCGCGAGATTCCATGATTTCGCGTCAACTCAACCGGATAGTGATTGCGCCACACCTCCCGGCCATCGCTCAGCGAAAGGCAACGGAGCGTGTCGGCTTTGGCCGACTCGTCATAGTCCAGTACGTAGACACAACCGTGGCCGACCGCCGCCCCCGCATACCCTTCGCCCAGCTCGATGGTCCATTTGCAAGTCGGCCCCGCTTCAGGCCAGGTGCGCAACAGCGGCCGAGATGAGTGAACCGTTCCATCGAGGTCCGGTCCGCGGAACCAGGGCCAACCGGGTGCGTCGCTCCCGGGTTCCTTTACGTCGGCAGGCAGGCCCGGGCCGCGCACCGGCTGACCGGCAACTGGCGGCTCGTCGCTGGCCGGCGCGGGCGCCGACGCCCCAACACCCCCTCGATCCTGAGCGGGCACGCACAAGGGGGCCCGCGCGGGTCCGTCCGCGTGGAACGCATGGCGC